>JBAMLT010000219.1:0-21165 GCA_039793425.1 Caldisericota bacterium | reverse complement strand
AGCACCTCCAGATTTTAAAGAGTTAGAAAAAAGAATATTGAATAGAAAAAGAGGAGAAACAGAAGAAGAAATTAAAAAAAGGATGGAATTTGCAAAAAAAGAAATTGAAGAAAGTAAAAATTATGATTATATTGTAATTAATGATAATATTAAAAGAGCAACGAAAAAAGTAATTAGTATAATTGATAAAGAAAGGAGGAAGATTCATGGCTGTTGACTTTGACAAAGTTGTTAAAACAACTAAAAATAATAAATATATTTTTACAATAGCAGTAATTAAAAGAGCAAGAGAACTTTTTAACTTATATCCATCACCTCAGAAATCGCCTGTATCTTTTATTGATGTTGCATCAAAAGAAATAGAGGATGGTAGAATTGAGGTCGCTAAAGAATAAAAAGATTTTAGTTGGAATAACAGGAGGAATTGCTGCTTATAAGATTCCAAATCTTGTAAGAGAACTAATCAAATTAGAAGCTGAAGTAAAGGTTATTTTAACTTCTGAGGCAACAAAATTTGTAACTCCATATACTCTTGAGATACTTATTAAAAATGATGTTTTTATAGATCAATTTGAACTTTTGGATAAAGGAAAAATAGTTCACACATCACTTTCAGATTGGCCAGACCTTTATGTAATTGTTCCTGCAACTGCAAACAGCATCGCTAAAATAACTTATGGAATCTGTGATAACCTTTTAACTTTATTTACTCTTTCTTCAAAATGTAAAATTTTAGTTGTTCCATCTATGCATACAAATATGTTTGAAAATGAAATAACTCAAAAAAATATCAATCTATTAAAAGAGAGAGGTTTTTATGTTCTTGAACCAGAAGTAGGTGAACTTGCTGGTGGTGATGTTGGCAAGGGAAGGCTTCCTGAAATAGATAGAATTATTTTTGAAATAATAAAAATTATATATAAAAAAAGTTTTATAAATAAAAAAATTTTAGTAACAGCAGGTCCAACAAGAGAATATATTGACCCTGTAAGGTTCATTTCAAATCCATCAAGTGGAAAAATGGGATATGAACTTGCATTGGAAGGTGTATTAAGAGGAGGAGATGTAACCTTAATATCAGGAAAAGTTTCTTTAAAAGAACCATATGGAGTTAAATTAATTGATGTAGAAACAAGTGACCAGATGTATGAAAAGGTATCTAAAAATTTTTCTTTTACTGATTATTTGATTATGTCTTCTGCAGTTTGTGA
This sequence comes from Caldisericota bacterium, assembly GCA_039793425.1. Classification (GTDB taxonomy): domain Bacteria; phylum Caldisericota; class Caldisericia; order B22-G15; family B22-G15; genus JAAYUH01. The sequence continues at coordinate 19,954 of JBAMLT010000219.1, read as the reverse complement.
TTTTAAACCAAAAGTAAAAAAAGATAAAAAGATAAAAAAAGAAGAAGAATTTCCCTCAAATTTAGAAATAGAAAAAACAAAAGATATTCTTAAAGAGATGGGTAAATTAAAAAGGAATCAGAAACTTATTGGATTTGCTCTTGAAACTGAAAATGAAATTGAAAATGCTAAAAAGAAACTTATTGAAAAAAATCTTGACATGATTATTTTAAATAAAATTTCTAATGAAAGTGGATTTGAAAAAGATACAAATGAAATTACAATAATTAATAAAAATGGAAAAATTTCATCTTTTCCAGTTATGCCTAAAAGTGAAGTTAGTAAAATAATTTTTGACTTTATGGAGGAATTATGAATTGGGTTTATATAGAGGATTTAAAAGATAGTGTTGGAAAAGAAGTTGAATTAAGAGGTTGGTTATATAATTCAAGATTTTCAGGAAAACTTATCTTTTTAATAATAAGAGATGGTACTGGATTTTGTCAATGTGTTGTTTCTTTAAAAGATGTTGGAGAGGAAATTTTTGAAAAAGCAAAAAAACTAACACTTGAATCTTCGTTTAAAGTAAATGGAGTTGTTAGAGAAGAAAAAAGAGCAATAGGTGGGTATGAACTTACAGTTAACAATATTGAAATAATCCAATTAACTCAGGATTACCCAATTGGTCCTAAAGAACATGGCATTGAATTTTTAATGGAGAATAGACATCTCTGGATAAGATCAAGAAAACAATGGGCAATTCAGAGAATAAGAAATGAATTGATAAAAAGCATAAGAGATTTTTTCTATGAAAGAAAATTCGTACTTTTTGACTCTCCCATATTAACACCATCTGCATGTGAAGGAACAACGACTCTTTTTGATATAGATTATTTCGGAGAAAAGGCTTATCTTTCACAAAGTGGCCAACTTTATAATGAAATTGGTGCAGCCGCTTTTGGTAAAGTTTATTGTTTTGGACCAACATTCAGGGCAGAAAAGTCAAAAACAAGAAGACATCTTATTGAGTTCTGGATGGTAGAACCTGAAGTTGCATTTTTAGACCTTGAAGGTAACATGAAATTAATAGAAGATTTTGTTTCATATATAGTTCAAAGAGTTGTTGAAAATAGAAAAGATGAACTTGAAATAATTGAAAGAGATTTAAATAAATTAATAAATATAAAAACTCCATTTCCAAAAATATCTTATACAGATGCAATTGAACTTCTTCATAAAAAAGGAAATAATTTACCATGGGGTGAAGATTTTGGAGGAGATGAAGAAACATTAATTTCTGAAGAGTTTGATAGACCTGTTTTTGTATTTAAATATCCAAAGAAATGTAAGGCATTCTATATGAAAGAGGATGAGGAAAATTCAGAGTTATCACTATCTTGTGATTTACTTGCACCTGAAGGATATGGTGAAATTGTTGGTGGTGGTCAAAGAGAAGATTCATATGAAAAATTAATAAATAGAATGGAAGAACTTAAAATCCCGTTTGAACCTTATAAATGGTATCTTGAACTCAGAAAATATGGAACATTTCCTCACTCTGGTTTTGGTCTTGGGGTTGAAAGAACTTTGTCATGGATTTGTGGAATTCACCATGTAAGAGAAACAATACCGCTACCAAGATTACTTGAAAGAATTTATCCATAGTTAAATATGTGTGATAAAATTTAACTAAAAATTTTTTTCAAAAAGGAGATATATTTATATGTATGTATATTTAAACAATGCTGCAACAACTAAAACAGATGGAAGAGTTCTATTCAAAATGAGTAAATATTATTCTGAACTTTTTGAAAATCCAATGACTTCAAATTATTCGCCTCTTGCTAAAAATGTTGAAGACGAGATGGAAATTTCAAGAGAAAATATTGCAAAACTGATAAATGCAAAAAAAGAAGAGATTTATTTTACATCAGGAGGAACAGAATCTGATAACTGGGCAATTAAAGGAATTGCTCTATCAAACTGGGATAAAAAAGGAGAAATTATATCAATCCCCATTGAACATATGGCTATTATAAAAACTCTTGAGACAGTTAAAAAATGGGGTTTTGATATTAAATTTTTATCAGTTGATAAATATGGAATTATCGATCCAGATGACTTAAAAAAATTAATCACAAAAAGAACTCTTCTTGTTTCAATTATGCATGCAAACAATGAAATTGGAACGATTGAACCTATTGAGGAGATAGGTAAAATCTGTAAAGAAAATGGTGTTCTTTTTCATACAGATGCAGTACAGAGTGCCTGTCATATAGATATTGATGTTAACAAAATGAATATTGATTTACTTTCAATTTCTGCTCACAAATTTTATGGTCCAAAAGGAGTAGGAGCATTATATATAAAAAAAGGAGTTGATATTTATCCTTTTATGGATGGTGGTCATCAGGAAAATGAGTTAAGATCAGGAACACACAACTCTCCAGGAATCATTGGTCTTGGTGAAGCAGTTAGAATAGCAATGGAAGAGATGGAAGAAGAAAAAAAGAGTGTTTTATTTATGAGAAAAATGATTGAAGATAGAGTTAAAAAAATTGAAGGTATAAATATAAATGGACATCCAGAAAAAAGATTACCAAATAATTTAAGTTTAACAATTGATAGAGTAAATGCAGAGACAATGTTGACATATCTTGCTATAAATGGAATTATTGTTTCAGCCGGTGCAGCATGTAGTGCAAAAGAAAAATCTCCTTCTCATGTTCTTAAAGCAATAGGTTTATCTGATGAACTTGCACACAATACGATAAGAATATCTCTTGGTAAATTTAATCTTATAAAAGAGATAGAATATTTTAATGAAGTTTTTGAATATGGTGTTAAAAGATTTAGAGATATGGCACCTAAATAGGAGGAAAATTGGAAATTTATTCAAAAACATTTATAGACCATTTTATGAATCCAAGAAATGTTGGAGAAATTGAAGATGCTGATGGAATAGGTATTAGTGAGAGTCCTGAAAGGAGTGGAAAAATTATTTTTTATATTAAAGTTAAAAATAATATTTTAATAGATATAAAATATAAAGTTCTTGGATGTCCCTCAGCAATAACAAGTTCAAGTTTAATTTCTGAAAGTTTTAAAGACAAATCAATTGATGATGCTTTAAAGATAGATAAAAATTTTTTAAAAGAAAATCTTGGAAACTTACCTGAAGATGTTCTTGAATGTGCAAAATTATCGATAGATAGTTTTCAAAATGCAATAAAAACTTATAAAAAAGGAGGAAGAAATGGTAACTAAAGAAAAGGTTATTGAAGTTTTAAAACAGGTATATGACCCTGAAATACCAATAAATGTCTATGATTTAGGTTTAATATACAATATGAATATAAGTGAAGAAGGTGATATTGATATATTAATGACCTTAACATTTGTTGGTTGTCCAATAGGTTCATATCTTGTTCAAAAAGTTGAAGAGGAATTAAAAAAAATAGATGGAGTAAGAAATGTAAAGGTTGAGTTAACTTTTGAACCTCCATGGACTCCTGAGAGAATGAGCGAAGATGTAAAGAAGGAATATGGTTATGGAGATAAATAAAAGAATATATCTTGATAATGCAACGACAACAAGAGTTGATGATGAAGTTATTAAAGAGATGGAAATATATTTTAAAGAAATATATGGAGTTCCATCATCAATTTTTAGTCATAAAGATGGTTTGATAGCAAAAGAAGCAATAGAAAAAGTTAGAAATTTAATTTCTCAAAAATTAAATAAAAAAGAGGGAGAAATTATTTTTACTTCTGGTGGAACAGAAAGTAATAATTTAATAATAAAAGGAGTTGCTTATAAACTTCAGGAAAAAGGAAAACACTTAATAACATCACCAATAGAGCATCTATCAGTTTTAAATGTTATGAAAAATTTAGAAAGAGAAGGGTTTGAAATTTCTTATGTGCCAGTTGATGAGTATGGATTTGTAAATCTTAATGAATTAAAAAAATTAATAAGAAAAGATACAATTTTAATTTCAATTCAACATGTAAATCAAGAAGTTGGAACAGTTCAGAATATAGAAGAAATAGGAAAAATAGCAAAAGATAATGGAATTTTATTTCATACAGATTCATCATTAGGCTTTCCATATTTTGATATTGATTTAGAAAAAAATAATATCGATTTTATAACAATCACCCCTCATAAATTTTATGGACCAAAAGGAGTTGGTGCAATTTATGTCAGAGATTTAAACAAGATAAAACCAATTCTAAATGGCGGATATAATGAATTTAATTTAAGACCTGGAACAGAAAATGTTCCTTCTATTATGGGATTTGGCAAGGCAATCGAAATTTTTAATAAAGAAAATGTAAAAAAAATTGAAAATCTAAAAAGATATCTTCTTAATAGGATTGTAAAAGAGATAGAAGATATAAGAATAAATTCACCAATCGAAAATTCACATCCTGGAATTTTAAATATTACATTTTTCTATATTGAGGGTGAATCGATAGTTTTAAGAATGGATATGCTTGGTGTTTCTTTAATTACAGGTTCTGCGTGTTTTAGTAAATCACTTGAAGCAAGTCATGTTCTTCTTGCCATGGGATTATCTCATGAAGTTGCTCATGGTTCAATAAGATTTTCACTATCAAAATATAATGCTAAAGATGAGATGGATTATGTTTTAGATTCCTTAAAAGAAACAGTTAAAATTTTAAGAGACCTAAGTCCATTAAAAAAGGAGAGTTAAAATGTCACTTCCATATTCAAAAAAAGTGATAGAACTATTTTTAAACCCAATAAATGTTGGAGAAATTGAAAATCCAGATGGTGTTGCTACAGAGGGAAGCCCTGCTTGTGGAGATATGGTAACTGTTTACCTTAAAGTTGATAAAGAAAGTTTAAGAATAGTTGATGTAAAATTTAAATCTTTTGGTTGTGCCTCAAATATTGCAACAGCATCAATTGTCACTGAAATGGTTAAAGGTAAGACACTTGATGAGGCAAAAAATGTTACATGGAAAGAAGTTGTTGAAGAAGTCGGAGGATTACCACCTGTTAAAATCCATTGTTCAGTTCTTGCAGTTGATGCACTTCAAGCAGCAATTATAAATTACGAAGAAAGAATGGGTATTCAAAAAGAAAAAGAACCAACAGATGAAAATTTGATAAGAAAAAGATTAAGGCATGTTATAGACCCAAATACAGGAAAAGAAATTATAGGTTCTAATGTCGTTAAAAAGATAGATGTTAAGGATGGAGTAATAAATATAATTTTAAATATGGAAGAAGAAAATCAATTCGCTAATTCTATTAAAGAAGAGATTATTGAAAAATTAAAATATAGATGGGATATAAAAGAAGTAAATGTAAAATTTGAGAGGTAAAATGCTTGATGTAATTTTAGCAACAAAATTAAAAAAGGACTTACTTAAAATCCTTGAAGAAGTTGAAAATGGAAAATCTTATCTTGTAATTAAAAAAGGAAAACCATCTGGAGTTTTATTAAATGTAGATAATTATGAATCCTTAGTGGAAACAGTAAATCTAATAAAGGATAGAAATTTTCTGAAAAAACTTCTAAATGAATAAAGAAATAAAACTTCTTATAGATAATCTTTTTCTTAGGGATAATGTTGTTTATAAAGATAAAAAAATTTTTTATAAGAAAGAAATCGACCTTATAAATAATAGATTTTCACTCTTAACACTTTCTGCAAGAAATTTTAAATTAGATTATATTAAGAAAATAGTTGAAATTTTTTCTTTTCCTGAAATAACTGAATATGTTTTTGTTGTTGGAAGTGAAAAAGATAAAGATTTAATTATTGAAAATTTCAAAGATTTAAATGGAAAAGTTATCATTAATCCAGAACCAAGTGATGTTTTATATTCATCACTTAAAATTGGTCTAAGGGCAATAAGTAGAAGAGCAAATTTTATAATTCTTCAATTCTGTTCACTTCATAATATAAAGAAAGAGACAATAGAGATTCTTTTAAATAAGGCAAAAGAATCTAAAAAAGATATGATAATTCCTGTTTTTAATAAAAGAAAGGGGCACCCTATTATTTTTAAATCAAACCTTATTCCAATTTTCAATTCATTAAGAAAAGAAAAAGGGCTTCCATACCTATTAAAAATTTATAAAGATCGTATTGAAGAAGTTGAAGTCCTTGATGAAAATATTTTCAAATGAAAATTGCAACATGGAATATTAACTCAATAAAAATAAGATTGAATAGTTTAATTCAACTACTTAAAGAAAATGATTTAGATTATATCTGTTTGCAAGAAACAAAAATAAAAGATGAATATTTCCCAAAAGATGAGATGGAAAAATTAAAATATAAATCTTATTATTCTGGCGAAGGTGGGAAAAATGGTGTTTCAATTATTTCAAAAAAGGAAGGAAATTTTGAAAAAATAGGTTTTCTTGATGGTGAAGAGGATTTAGAAAGAAGATTAATTTCTGTAAAATTTGAAGATTTATATATTATAAGTGTTTATGTTCCTCTTGGAGGGGCAAGAGGAACTGAAAGATATTATTATAAATTGAGGTTTTTTGATAGATTAAAAAGATATTTCAATAGGTTTTATAAAAAGGATGAAAAAATTATTCTTTGTGGAGATTTTAATATATCACTTGAAGATATTGATGTTTATAATCCAGATGAAATGGGTGAAGAAGTTGGATTTTTAAAAGAAGAAAAAGAGAAATTAAAAGAACTTCTTTCTTTTGGGTTTTATGATTCTTTTAGATTATTAAATCCTAATAAAAAAGAGTTTTCATGGTGGGATTATAGATGGAATTCTTATGAAAAAAATATAGGTATGCGACTTGATTATATTTTTATTACAGAACCTCTTATTAAAAATTTAGATGAAGTAGTATTATTAAAAAAATATAGAGAAATTGAAAAACCCTCAGACCATATACCTGTTATATTAACTCTAAAATAAAATTTTTATCTAAGAAGTTGTTTTTATTAAGTTTCTTTTTAAAGAGATTTCATAACTTTTTTTAAAATGATAACCATAAATAGTTAATGTTACATATGTTATTATTGCTTTTGGATTTTTTATAAGTGTCTGTATAAAAACTTTCCAGTAATAAAACCTTGAATTTTCAATTATCCCCAATTTAAATGTTGATTTTAAAAAGGCTAAAAAGGCAGGATAAACTTCGGATAAACAGATTCTATGCCTATTTTTTGGTTTATAATTTTTTATAAAATTCCATACCCTTTGATAAAATATCTTATAAGAATATAAATCTTTGATTATATTTTTATATCCTTCAACCAATTTATCTTTAGTTAAACTTTTTGGAATAAAATTTACAAGGAAATCTGTATTATTTCCACTACTTATCTTCAAAATTCTATTTTCTTTTTTCAATCTATAGAATAATTTTGTCTCTGGAAGTACATTCAAAATTCCTACCATTGCAGTTACAATTCCACTTTTTTGAATAAATTTTTTCATCTTATCGAATATTGAGATATTATCATTATCAAAACCTACTATAAAACCACCCATAACTTCAAATCCCTTTTTTTGTAAAATTTTTATATCATCAATCAAATTTCTTTTTGTATTTTGGATTTTGTTAACCTCTTTTAAACTCTCTTCTTCGGGTGTTTCAACTCCAATAAAAACTTTATTAAAATTTGCTTCAACCATCAAATCCATTAGTTCATCATCATCAGCAAGATTAATTGATGCTTCAGTAAAAAGATTAAAAGGATAATGTCTTTCTTTTTGCCACTTTATTATATATTTAAGCATTTCTTTTACATTTCTTTTATTTCCTATAAAATTATCATCGACAATAAATAATGAGCCCCTCCATTTTTTTTCATATAAAATATCAAACTCTTTTATCATCTGTTCAGGATATTTAGTTCTTGGAATTCTTCCATTTATTAAAACAATATCACAGAATTCACAATCAAAAGGGCATCCCCTTGAATATTGAACTGACATTGAAGCATAATTCTTGAAATTTATTAAATCCCATTTTGGTAGTGGAACATATTTTAAATCTGGTTTTTCATCTTGTTTATAAATACGTTTTAAACTATCATTCAAAATATCATTGATTAATTGTGGCATAATTAATTCAGCCTCACCTATTACAATTGAATCTATATCTGGATAATCAATGAAACCAGTTGTAAAAAGTGGTCCACCAGCAATAACTTTTTTATTATATTTTTTAACTCTTGTTAATATATTATCTACTGACTCTTTTTGAACAAGCATAGCACTTATGAAGATATAATCTGCCCATTCAATTATTTCTTCTTTTAATTTTTGAACATTCATATCAATTAGTTTTACTTCCCATTCCTTTGGTAAAAAAGAAGCGATTGTTAACAAGCCAAGAGGTGGAAAAGAAGATTTTTTATTTATAAACTTTAAAGCATATTTAAAACTCCAGAAAGTATCTGGAAATTCCGGGTATATCATTAATATTTTCAATAAATTCCTCCTAATTAAGTTCCTTAATATAATTATACTCTATATTCTAATTAATATAGAGTCATATTAATATTAAATGTTACTTTTTTTAAATATTATATTTTCAAAATCTTAACTCATTAAAAGATAATTTTCAAATTTTTTATTCTTAATTTAATTGATTAAAAAACTAGTAAAACTTAAGAATATATTAAATTTTCTTCAATTTTTGGGTAAATTAAATCAATACTCTTTTGTAAATCAATTGTATATTTTAAGGAAGTTATAATTTTTAAGTAAGTTGTAATTTCTTCTAAAGATAAATATCTTTCTTTTCTATCTTTAAGCCACTTATTTAGAACTTGATAACCTCCAATCATAAAATTAAAGACATCCTTTTCAATGTTTGAAAAATATTGGTTATCATTTATAAAAATTTTCTTTTTTACTATCACTTACATATATTGTTTTCAATTGAAAAACATCAAAAGGTCTTCCAATTTCAACTTTATCAATTAATTTTCCATCTCTATATAATCTAAATTCAAAAAGATTTGTGAGAATTAAATTTGGAAAAGCATCTTGATATCTTTTTAATTGCTCGCTATCCTCAATCTTATTTAAATTTTCAATAGTTAAATCTTTAACCTCAATATAACCTACTATTTCATTTTTATCATTTAAAATTTTTAAATCTGGATTTCCTGCTTCAGTTTTCTTTGGAAGTATTCTAACATCAATTTTATAATTTAAAAATTTTTCTGAATATTTAACAAGAAGCGATTTTAAAATTTCATAGAAACTTGGCTCAGTAGTATCTCCTTTTTCATAGTTTATCTTTATTTCCTTTAAATACCCTTCTAACATAATTTAATTTTAACTAACATTAACTATTTTAACAAGTTATATTTTGGGTAAATTTAATACATAAAATCTTTGAGTGTGTAAAAAGGTTACAAAAAATATATATGCTCAAATTTTTTATTAGAGGTTTTTGTTATAGAAGTGTCATCTATAATTTCTTTTTCTTTATCCGATAATTCATCAATATCTTTTGAATGTTTATTATAAACAATATAAATAGCAAATATTAATCCTAAAATTAGGATAAAGAAAGTTACTAAAACTACTATTATAAATAAAAGTGTTAAACCGTCAAACATCTTTTCCTCCTACTTTATATATGCAAATAGTATGCCAGTTTATAAATAAAAAATATATGTTAGAATTTAACATTAGAATGAATAATCATATTGATATTAAGAATATTTTTGAATATGAAAAAGAGTTTAAGAATTTAGAAGTTAAGAATGATAGAATAAGAGATATTAAGTTAAAAAAGATTAAGTTCAGGTCTTCTCTTAATTCTAAATATGAAGAGAATAATTTTGTTTATGGTTATATATTCTATCCAAAAAATAATTTTAATGGAAAAAATATTCTTGCAATTCATCCTGTTCATGAAAATTTTCCATCTTTTGGATTTTTAACTTCTTATTATTTTATAAGATATGGTTATAAGGTTTCATATATAACTTTACCATTTCACAGAGAAAGAGCACCAAAAGGAACAAAATCTGGAGAATTATTTTTAAGTAATGAAGACGAAGAATATTTCTTTTCAATAAGACAAAGCATTGTTGACTTAAGACATTTCATCCATTTTTTAATTAATGAAGAAGGTGATAATGATATTTATGGGATAGGTCTTTCAATAGGAGCAATACTTCTTAATCTTTTAATGGGGGTTGATAATAGAATAAAAAAAGGAGTTTCGCTTATGGGGGCAGGAAATATTTTGAGATTAACATGGGAAGGAGTTTATGGACTTCCTTCAAGAATATATTATAAAAAACAAGGGCTTACTTTTGAAAATTATAAAAAGGAGTTAAAGAATTTTATAAATTATGTTGATATGGTAAAAAATAGAGGAGAGTTGATTGAAACTTATAAACTCTGGTATCTTGTTGATCCATTAACATACTCATCTTTTAATAATCCAAGAAATGTTTTGTTTATAAATGGACTTTTTGATTTTGTTATCATAAAAAAAGCGGTTTATGAACTTTGGGAAAGATTGGGAAAACCAAAAATAGTTTGGATTCCTTCAACTCATTATACAATTCCAATATTTTTCCCGCATGTAATGAATCTATCAAGAAAATTTTTTGAAGATAAAATTTAAAAATTTATTAATAATTTTTGAAATAATTAGAAATTGTAGTATAATAAAAATCTATGAATTTTATTAAGGAGGATATAAAGAATGGCAAGAAGATGTGATATATGTGGAAAAGGACCAGTAAGTGGAAATAGAGTTTCACACTCTCATAGAAAAACAAGAAGAGTTTGGAAACCAAATTTACATAAAATTACAAAAGTTATTAATGGTAAGATTGTTCATCTTAATGTCTGCACAAAATGCTTAAAAAAACTTGATGAACTTATGCCTCTTCCAAAATAACTAAAATTATACCCTCTTTTAAGCTAACAGAACTTTCCTTTCCAATAAATTCATTACTCAATGTTTCTGTTGAACCAAGATTTATATCTTTTTCATTTAATTCATATTTCATTCCTTTTATTGTAAGACCCTTAATTTTATTTACCAAAGGATACAAAGATATGGAGCCTTTTTTTCTTATTCCAAAATCATATTCTTTATCTATTATAAATATTAAATATGGAGGGTGATATATTATTCCATCACCACCATCCTTTTTAATTTTAATAAGTATGGATATATTAAATAGAGTATGGTCTAATCTTTTTCCAATTGCTCCCCATATTTCAAAATTTTTAAATCCTTTTTCTATTCCATAATCAACTGCAAGTTCAAAATCACTTTTATCCTTTTCTTTTGGAAATTTTATTTTATTTTCAAATTCAATATCATTAATTGAATCAAAATCTCCTAAAATTAAATTTGGTTTTATCTTAAGTTTTTTACAGTTAATATATCCACCATCACATGCAATTATAAAACTACTAGTTCCTAATCTTTTTTTATATTTTTCCAATTCATCTGAAAGTTCACCATTAAGAACTATTATTAATTTTTCATACATGAATCTATTTTATCATCATTTTTATTTTCTTATTGATTGTGTTTGAAGAATTTCAATTATTCTTTCTCCTGCAAGTTTAAATACAACGATTGAAATTAAAATTTCAGGTATTATATAACTTATATTGTATATAAAAGAGTAATATGCAGGATTCCATCCTTCAGGAGCATATGAAGAGAAATAGATGATTCCAGAAATAAAATGCATAAGAAATCTACCCATTAAACCAACTATTATGCCGAGAATTTTATTTTTACCAAAAAATCCACATAACCCTATTAAACCAAAAGCAATAGGATAATCAAGAAGAAGTTGAATTGGATGAACTACATATGGACCTAATATAAGTTGAATTAAACCATGAACAATTCCTACGATTATGCCGGTTCTTCCTCCATATCTAAAAGCAATTAACATAATTGGAACAAGTGATGCTGCAGTTACAGAGCCACCCTGTGCCCAGAATCCTGAAATTTTTATTTCAGATAAAATTGTAGAAAGTGCAAGAGCAAGTCCTATTTCTGCAATCTGCTGAGCACCCATTCTCTCTCTTCTTCTCAAAACAATTCCAAGAAATAGCGCAGATAGGATAATCATTACGATTAAAATTATGGTGTGAGTTGTTGGATTTGTGAAAAAATTGTTAAACCAGTCAAAAAAGTTTTGCATAAAACGCCTCCCTTTTTATAAATTAGCCAAGGGAAGCGGGGGAAATTTTGCACTTCCTCCGCTGGCATTACCCAGTTCAGGTTCAAAGGGTTAGGAGAAAACTATCTTCTCCTTCTCAGCTATCCAAATGGATAGCACCCCTGGCCAAAATAATTATATCATTTTAAGTTTTTTCTTACAATATCATTACCGAACAAAGTAGACAGTCTCCACTGTTCGGTAAAATTTTCACTTTTTTAAAGAATATTCATTTGCCTTAAAAATAGAATATTTTACACCAATTGGACCAATAATTTCAAAAATAATTACTCCTGCTAAAATAATGGTGTTAATATAGGCGATTTGAGGAAATAAATTTTTTATATAGACAGAAAAACCAATCGCAACTCCTGCCTGACTCAACATTGATAATCCAAGATATTTTTTCACATTAACAGGTGCTTTTGTAATTTCAGCACCTAAGAAACAGCCATATATTTTTCCTAATGCCCTTAAAATAAAATAAATAATAATAAACACAAAATTTTTAATTATAAGTGATAAATTGAATGTTGAACCAGAAATTACAAAGAAAATTAGAAAAACTGGGGGAAGCCAATTTTCTACATTTCTAAAAACATTCTCACTTCTAATACTTAAATTTGCAAAAGTTGCTCCTAATATTATGTTTAATAAAAGTGGAGATAAATTAAATTGCTGGGCTAAACCTACTCCTAAAATAATAAATGATAAGGAAAGTATTAATATTTCTTCGTTACTCTTAAAATATTTAACCATTTTTGAAATTAAGAGTCCAAGTAAAAAACCTATTATTAAAGATAGTAAAAATTCTCTTGAAAATGAATAAAAAGATTCAAGTAAATTTATTTTAGAACCATTTACAGATGATTTTATGATCGTTACTGCAATATCAAAAAATATAATTCCAATTGCATCATCAAGTGTAACAGCCATAAGTATATAATTGGTTAGAGGACCTTTACTTCTATATTGTCTTAAAACTAAAAATGTTGCTGCAGGTGCTGTTGCTGTTGCTGTGACTCCAAGAATTAAAGATACTTCAAATGAATAATTTATTTTAATGATCTTAAAATAAAATAATAGATAAAAACCAAGAAAAACAAGAAATGTAGTAACAATTGCTTGAACAATTGTTACAACTATTCCAGATTTTCCAATCTCTTTTAAATCTTTGATTCTTAAAGATTCGCCAATTAAAAATGCAATAAAACCAAGGGTAAGAGAAGTTAAAAGATTTTCATATTTTATTATCTCTGGATTAACTATATTAAAAAAAGAATTTCCAATTAGAATACCTACAATTATATAACTTAAAACATCAGGTGATTTTAATTTTCTTAATATTACTGAAGAGATCAATCCTAAGATTAAAATAATACCAATATTTAAACTTGTGTTCATTTATTTTTCCTGATTTAGAGAATTATTTGCAAATCCATAAATTTTTAAAATTGGTAGAACTAATAAAATTCCTGTACCTGGTTTATTAATATCTTTAACAACACTTAAAACTACATCAATTGCTTTATTTAAAGTTTCTTCTGTTTTGATTGCTGAAAAAATAGTGAAATTATTAACTCTATTTTCTTCTCCAGATAAAATATTTCTTAGAGAACTAAAAATAGGTATTTTTTCGGAAATTATTCTACCCATACCTTGACTATTGATAACAGTAGCACCTCTAACATCTATATCTACAAATCTTTCAAGAACTTCTTTGACATGATTTTCATCATTTAATACTAATAAAAGAAGATACATAACTTCCTCCTTTTTAAAAAATCCATTAAATTATATATCTATTTATTTAACTTGACAACAAATAATTAGTAAATATAATAAACTTAAAGTCATTTTTAAAAAATATTTTTTATATTTCATTTTAAGGAGGATTGAGCAATGAGAAAAAACCCGCCTGAAAAGGTGTCTGAAGACAAGGTTATTTTTGATGTTTCAGAAATTGAACCAATTTTATCAGGTCCATCATTACATTTAAAACCTTGGAAACCAGTTTCTGTAAGATTATCTACTGGTGAAACAATGTTAATAAGAGAGGCAAAACTCGAAGAAGCACCAACACTTTTAAATTATTTAAGAAAATTTCTTGATATTGATCATGATTTTTACGATATAGTTGGTGCAAGAGTTTATGCAGAAGTATTGGGATGGTATAGAAACAGATTAAAAGACCCATACACTCTTCTTGGAATTATTGATGGAAAAGTTGTTGGATTTGCAAATGGAAGATTGATGAATAAAGAAGTAAATATCTCTTTGCATACTATGGCTTTTAGACGTGGTGGTAAAATTGGTGCTATCATGTATTATGCTAAAACACATTATGCTTTTGAAATTCTTGAAAACAAAGAGTTCTGGGCAACTTATGAAAGTTATAATGGTTGGAAAAGATGGGGAGTTGGAATGGCACAACCCTCATACCCATGGCCTGATTATCAACATGAACTTGGCGGTGCAAGAGTTTACTATGTTACAAAAGAATACTGGGATGCAGTTGTTAAAAAATATATAAGAGATATGGTAGGTGTCGATTTTGAACCAGCAACAAATGATCTTTTAAAAAGAAATGAAAATATTTATATGCCTGAAACATTAGAAGAGTAATTTATTTAAAAAACTTGCCCCCTTTTAATTAAGGGGGCTTTTTTATTTCAACAAAAATCTAATGGTATAATTAAATGATGAAAGGATTCAGAGCAGAAAAACTAAAAAAAATGATGAAAGAGGAGTTATCTATAATTCTTAGGGAGAAAATACAAGACCCAAGAATTAGAGAAAGATATATTACCATAACTGATGTTGAATTTTCTAATGATTTAAAACAGGCAGATGTTTATGTTTATGTTCATAATAAAGAAGAAAAAGACGCAATATTTAATGGCTTAAAATCTGCAACAAAATTTTTTCAGGAGGAGATTGGAAGAAAGTTAAAATTAAGATATACACCAATTCTTCATTTCAAGGAAGACACAAATCTTGATAGAGGAATGAAAGTAATTGAGATTTTAAATAAATTAAAAGATGAAAAAAATAATTGAAGAGATTAAAAAACACAAAAAATTTTTAATCATTTCACATGAAAATCCTGATGGAGATGCTGTTGGTTCAACACTCGGATTATATTTTGCATTAAAGAAGTTAAAAAAAGATGTTATGCCTGTTTTGCCAAATAAAGTTCCAAAAATATACTCTTTTTTAAAGGGGAGTGAAAAAATTAAAAATGATTTTGATGGTGAATTTGATGTTGGTATAATTCTTGATTGTGCTGATATAGGAAGAGTTGAAAACTTAAAAAAAAAGTTATTAAAAATAAAAACATTAATAAATATTGACCATCACCCATCAAATTTTTCATATGCAAAATTTAACTACATCGACCCAAAATCATCTTCAACCTCAGAACTTGTTCTTAAATTATTAAGAAGAGCAAAAATTAAAATTGACGAAAATATAGCAAATGCTTTATACACTGGTTTAATGACTGATACAGGAGGTTTGAGATTCCCAAATATAAATATAAATACATTCAAAGCAGCAACTTATCTTGTAAAAAATGGAGCAAATCCTTTTTATATTTCTGAAATGGTTTATAGTATGAAACCATTAAGGGCTTTAAGAATTCTTGGAAGGGCACTTGAAAAGTTGAAAAAAGAAAATGGAGTTATTTATTCAATATTAACTCTTGATGATTTTAGGGAATTTGGAGCAGAGGAAGAAGATGCTGAAGGAGTTGTTGAATATTTAAATAAATCTGATGAAGCAAATGTCGCAATTTTATTTAAACAGAAAAACAATGGAAATTATAAGGTAAGTATGAGAAGTAAAGGTGATATTAATGTAGTTAATGTTGCCTTAAAATATGGAGGTGGGGGACATATGAATGCCGCAGGTTTTGATTTTAAAGGAGATCCAGAAAAAATATTAATAGATATCTGCAGGGAGTTAAAGAGTGAGTGAAAAATCTGGGATAATCAATGTTTTTAAACCTCCTGGAATAACATCCTTTGGTTTACTTTCATTTATTAAAAAAGTTGGTAACTACAAAAAAGCAGGGCATGGTGGAATTCTTGATTTTATGGCTCAAGGTGTTCTTCCCATTTTAATTGGAGAGGCAACAAAATTAACCTCACTTCTATTTCTTTTACCAAAAGAGTATGAAGGAGAGATTACTTTTGGAATTAAAACAGATACTGATGATATCTGGGGAAATATTATTGAAAGTAAAAACTCATCTTTTATTACTCTTAATGATATTGAAAATATAAAAAATGATTTTGTTGGAACCTTAAATCAAATGCCACCAAAATTTTCTGCAAAAAGAATTTCTGGTAAAAGAGCATATGAACTTGCAAAAATTGGAGAAAATGTAATCTTAAAAGAAAGAGAAATAAGTATATATCAATTTGAAATTCTTGATTTTATTAAAGGTGGCTTCCCTAAACTAAAATTTAAAATTTTATGTTCATCTGGAACATATATGAGAAGTGTTGCAAGAGATCTTGGAGAAAGATTAAACAGTTTTGGAACTCTTTCTTTTCTTGTTAGAACTGCTGTTGGTAAACTGGAAATTAAGGAAAGTTTTCATATTGATAAGATATTAGAAAATATCGAAAAAGATTCTAAAAATAATATTATAATTTCTATAGGTGATTTTCTTGACTTTATTCCTAAAGTTACCTTGCCTGATAGAAGATTATTTTTATTTAGAACTGGAAATACTATAAAATATGAACACCCATATCTTAAAGGTGGTTTTGTTCTTATTCTTGATACCTATCAAAATGCTGTTGGAATTGGAAAATATCTTGAAGAAATGAAAGAATTAAAACCAGTAAGAATATTAAAAGTAGATGATATTACTTGATAAATTTACTAACATTCAGGATGAATTAAATATAACTATTGGAACCTTTGATGCAATTCATAAAGGGCATCTTAAAATTATTAATAAATTAACATCTTTTAAAGAAAAAAATCTTGTTCTTTCTTTTTTTCCACCACCATTTATATTTTTTAAAAAAGAGTCAAAAGTTCTTTTTTTACCAGAAGAAAAGAAAGAAATCCTTTCAAATTATAAAATTAACTTTCTTTTATCTATTCCTTTTGATGAAAATATAAAAGAACTTGAACCAAATGAATTTATCGAATTACTTCTAAATTATCTTAAAATAAAAAGAATTTTAGTTGGTAAGAATTTTAAATTCGGTAAAGATAGAAAGGGTAATGTAGAATTTTTAAAAAGAATTTCTAATGAAAAAAATATTGAATTAATTGTAATAGAAGAAGAAAAATTTGATGGTGAAAAAATAAGTAGTAGTAAAATAAGAAAGCTAATTCAAAAAGGTGAAATTAAAAAAGCAAACCAATTTTTAACTTACCCCTATTTTATTAAATTAGAAAATAATTTATCCATTAATCAATTAAAACTAATACCTCCTGACGGAAAATATTTAGTAAAATTTAATGATAATGAAACTGAAGTTGAAATTTTAAATCAAAAAATATTCATAAATAATTTTCAAGAAAATGCAGTCATACTATATTTTATTAAAAAATTCTAATTTTTAAAATAATATAATTTTAATAGAATTTTAAAAACTCCTTGACAAATTAGTATAATTTATTTAATATTTAACATATAAATATATATTAAAGGGGAAGGCGATGAAGTTCTGTTTATAAGATGGTTGCCATTAAACAGGACAGAGCCAATGGCAAACCCGATCCCAAAATAATTTAATGGAGGAACGAATGAAAATTAAAAATAGGTTTGCTATTTTTTTACTTCTTTTTATTATCTTATCTCTAATCTTCAATTTTGGTTTAACAGGTTTAAAATTTGTAAAAGGTGCAACTACAATTACTTTAACCAAAGGCTCCTGGGATATTATTGGCCTTGATAGTAATAAACCAGGACCACCTAATAATGAAGGGCCAGCAGAATTTTTAATTCAAATTCATGTAAATAATACTGGTTCAGAGGGTGCAACAAATGTCCAAGCAGT
Organism: Caldisericota bacterium; assembly: GCA_039793425.1. Lineage (GTDB taxonomy): Bacteria > Caldisericota > Caldisericia > B22-G15 > B22-G15 > JAAYUH01. Next base: position 1,757 of record JBAMLT010000219.1, on the reverse strand, counting down.
ATTTTCATGGACTTCACTAAATACCTATATTAACCTTCACCCAAACGAAAGTTCAACGAAAAATTTAGGAACTATTGCAGCAGGAACAACAAAAGATGTATATTTTTTGGTTCAAGTTCAAAGAACTAAAAATGCGCATCTTACATCGAGAAATTATTCCATTACACTTTCTGGAAGTAATATATCATCAATTACACCAAATCCAATTACTGGTACTTTATATGTAGAAAAATTGGTTTCACAAAACAGAAATTACGTAATATCTATTACTCCTTCTTCATCAAATCCAGTAGTTGGAGAAATATTCACACTTGAAGTTCAAGCATATACTGCAACTACTTATGATATAGTAACAATTCCAATAGTAGGATATGATCCTGCTGTAGTTGAACCTATAAGTGTAAGTACAACTCCTCCAACACCTCCTACCAACGACTTAATGATGGAAAATACTGGTGGTTATGTAATGACCTCAACCTGGACATTACTTGCAAAAGCACCTGGCATTACATATGTTGGACCATTCATATATATAAAAGTGGTAGCAGTTATCACTATAATAGCGATTATGGAGAAGATACGGCAATTGTAACTGTTCATGAATATGATTTTGGTGATGCACCAGATCCAACTTATCCAACTTTACTTTCAAGTAACAGTGCTAGACATAAAATATTTGCTGGTATATATCTTGGTTCTTTAATTGATTCAGAAACTGATGGACAACCTGATAATAACGCATTAGGTGATGATAATAATTATCCAGTTGGTGGCTCTGATGATGAAGACGGAGTTACTTTTACAAGCCCCATAATACCAGGCACTAATGCTTCTGTAACTGTTGTTGCAGTTGTACCTGCAGCAACAACAGCTTACCTTAATGCATGGATAGATTTCAACAATGATGGAGATTAGACAGATGCAGGTGAACAAATATTTACAAATCAAATTATTTCTTCAGGTACAAATAATTTAACTTTTCCGGTCCCATCGGGCACGATCTCGTCAACTTTATATTCAAGGTTTAGGTTGAGTACTCAATCAGGTCTTTCTTATACAGGTCTTGCAACTGACGGTGAGGTCGAAGATTATCGAATTGACACCTACTCAATCTGTGGACATAAATATGATGGAGATAACAACAATGCTCCACTTGGTGGTTGGGAGATATACATAGATTCAAATAGTAATGGCTCTTGGGATGAAGGTGAACCAAAAGTAACAACAGATAATTCTGATGGTAGTTACTGCTTCACAAACCTTCTTCCTGGAACATATAGAATAAGAGAGATCCTACAGAATGGATGGTCAATCTCATCTCCATCAGCTGGTTATTATGATGTAACTGTTGGTCCAAATGCAACTGGTATAGACTTTATTAACACACGTAATAGATACTCAATCTGTGGACATAAATATGATGGAGATAACAACAATGCTCCACTTGGTGGTTGGGAGATATACATAGATTCAAATAGTAATGGCTCTTGGGATGAAGGTGAACCAAAAGTAACAACAGATAATTCTGATGGTAGTTACTGCTTCACAAACCTTCTTCCTGGAACATATAGAATAAGAGAGATCCTACAGAATGGATGGTCAATCTCATCTCCATCAGCTGGTTATTATGATGTAACTGTTGGTCCAAATGCAACTGGTATAGACTTTATTAACACACGTAATAGATACTCAATCTGTGGACATAAATGGAATGATATTAATAACAATGGAACTTGGGATACGGGAGAACCAGGACT
>JBAMLT010000218.1:2502-2857 GCA_039793425.1 Caldisericota bacterium | reverse complement strand
CATGTCAAACAAAAATAGAAGATAAAATGATAATAGAACCAGTAAATAAAAATAAAATAGTTGTTGATTTAGTATCCAAAATGTAAAGGTGAGATATATGACATTCAATTGGAAAATTCCAAAACAAGAATTTATTCAAAGAATGAAATTAGTACAAGAAAATATGCGGGCAATGAATTTAGATTATTTAGTAATATTTTCTGGATATTTAGAAAGAGAAGGGCATGTTTGTTATTTAACAAACCATCATTCTTCTTTTCCAAATATTATGAGCCACAAAGGTCTTGGTTATTCTGCTTTAGTTTTACCTTCTGATGGTTTAGCAATTTTAATTGCACCTTTTGGTTACGAAGAA
>JBAMLT010000218.1:972-2492 GCA_039793425.1 Caldisericota bacterium | reverse complement strand
TTATGCAAGAACAAGTCCAAATTTAATGACAGAAATGAAAACGGTTTTAGAAGAATTAAATTTCAAAGAAAAAAATATTGGTGTTGTAGGAGCAGATGTAATACCCGCAGAATATTATTTTTATTTAGCTAATATTTTCAAAAAGCCATTAATAAATGCAGATTTTATTTTAGAAAATTTAAGAGCAATTAAAAGTGAAAATGAATTAAAAATATTAGAAGAAGCTGCCAAAGTTTCAGATGAAGGGTTAAAAGCAGCTATGGAAGCTTCAAAACCAGGGAAAAAGGAAAACGAAATAGCAGTAGAAGCAATAAGAGCAGCTATGGAAGCAGGGGCAGACATGGTAGTTAGAGTAAGAATATCAAGTGGTAAAAAGATTGCATCCTTAAAATGGCCAATGAGTTCAAAAAGAGAGATTCAAAATGGAGATTTTGTATATATTGATTTTATAGGATTCTATGAAAATTACGGATTTGATGTCCAAAGAATTAAAGTGATAGGTAAACCAACACCTGATCAAAAGAAGGCTTTAAACAAAGCTTTGGATGCTGAAAATTGGTTGATTGATCAATTAAAACCTGGAATAAAGGTCAGACTTGTAAAAGCTACGTCAGAAGGATTCAATATAGATCCTTTTATGCACGGTATTGGGTTGGAAATATGTGAAACTCCTTCCTGCAAAATTTCTGGCGATTCTGTGGATATTAAAAAAAATATGGTTCTATGTGTAGAGCCTTCTGCAGGAAATAAAGAGTTCGGTGATTTAGCATTAGAAGATATGATAGAAGTAACATCAGATGGACCAAAAATACTAAATAAGTATGAAAGGATTTTATGGGATTAACTGCATTTTAATAATTTAAAATTTTTTTATTACTGGTAATCTTAAATACGAAGGATTCTCTTTATCATGAAAGATTCTTTGATGAGCAATTTTATACTTTTTAGTGCTTCCAAACTTATCAGTTGTATTTAAATTTCTATCGTATTTAGGGAAGCAACTACTTGAAATATCTAGTCTAATTCTATGGCCTTTTAAAAATGTGTTTGCAATTACCCATAAGTCTATATTACATGCTGTAATTTTATTTGGATCAAGATATTCCTCATTTTCTAATCCATTTCTAAATTTACATCTAATAATATTTTCAGTAAGATGCATTGAATAGCCATTTGGATAAACATCTGTAATTTGTGCCCAAAAATCAGTATTTTTTGCAGAAGATGATATATATAGTTTTAAAAATATATCACCAGCAATTCTTAAATTATAATTAAGTGTTTCAGTTTGATAAACAAGCACATCATTTCTCATTTCTATAGCTCTTTGATCAAATGGTCCCTCAGCGTCCAAATTTAATGGATTATGAATATGGGGAACAGGATTCATTGGATCATAATCATATTCATCATTTTTTTCATTGTTTGGAAGCTGGTCGTTTAAAATTCCATCTCCGAACAAAGAATTTGCCCTGCCTTCACTATGCAAATAATAATTGATATATTTTACATGTTCAGGA
>JBAMLT010000218.1:0-962 GCA_039793425.1 Caldisericota bacterium | reverse complement strand
TTTCATTAGCCCATTTATTTTCACCCATTATAAATATTTCAACTGGATAATTATTTATCAGATTTATATTTTTATTTTTTAAATATTTGTCGAACCAGTTTAATTCTATTTTTCTCAAATCTACAAATGCATGAGGGCCAAAATCAATTTCCCAATTGTTATTTGTGTTAACCTTATGAGGCCATGGTCCTATTATTAATTTCTGAAAATATTCCTTATCATTATAATTTTTATTATGTGTTATTGAATAGTAAGTTTTATGTGTTCCTATTATGTCATCATCATACCATCCAGATATGTGAAGAACTGGAATTTTTATCTTATCCAATTTGTCCTCGTAAAATGTTTCTTTCCAATAATCGTCAAGAATAGAATGTTCAATCCAATCTTTCCAAATTTTAGAGTCCCAACCAAATAATCTGTCCATCGTTTTCAATGGGAGATGTTTTAATAGTTTTTCTGTGTTATATATGTTAGTGGGTATGTTTATTTTTCCTTCAACCATTGCAAGCCATTCAGCCATCCATAAAACTAAAGCTCCATTCTGATATGGTACATTATAAACAGGATCCGGAAGAGACACTATAGTTATCATTGTTTTTAATCCTGGAGGGTTTAAAATGGCTGTTTTCCATTGATTCCATCCTGAATATGAAGCCCCAATTGTTCCTACACTGCCATTTGACCACTTTTGATTTATAATCCATTTAATTGTGTCATATCCATCTTCTCCATCATTTTTAAATGGATAAAATATACCTTCAGATCCATTTTTTCCTCTGCAATTTTGAATTATAAAAACGTATCCATTACTTGCAAAAAACCTAGCATCATTTATAAATTTTTCAAAATACCCTGGAACCGTTAAATAGGGTGTTCTCAAAAGTATACTTGGCAAATTTTGATTTGTAACTGGCTTAACAATTATTGAATTTTGCTTCACACCATCCCTCATAGGTATA
>JBAMLT010000217.1:0-21400 GCA_039793425.1 Caldisericota bacterium | reverse complement strand
CTCTTCCTGGTCCAAAACCTGGCCCTTTACCCATTGGTGGGGCTTTTGTAAGAAAATCCTCAATTCTTGTATCAATGTTACTAAGGAAATTTTCTTTTTCAGTTTCAGTTATCTTTCCATCTTTAAGAAGTTCATTTAACTTTTCTGTAATAACATCTTTAAATGTCTGAACAAGTTTATCTTTAGTAATTCCTTTTGATTCTGCAAACTCAAGAAGTGTCTGTCCATTTTCCCATGCTGTCTTAAGTTCTGTTTCGTCAAGTCCGAGCCTTTTAAGAACTTCTTCGATAATACCTGGTCCTATAAGTTTAAATTTCATTCCATTCTGATTTTCACCATACATCATGACATTTTCAGCAAATGCAGTGCTTAGTAGGTCAGAAGAACTTAAATTGATTTTTTGAGAAACAATAGAATAAACTGCACCTCCTACCACAAGTACACCTGTAACTAAAACAATCAGAAGAATCTTTAAACCTTTTTTCATATAACACCTCCTTTTTTAAGTGTTCGTAAAAAAGTTTATGAAATTAATGTTAAGGAATTATTAAGATTTAAAAATTTAAAAAAATTTATAAATTTGATATTATTTTAATTAGGAGGTTAAGATGAATTTAAATGTTTTACACTGGTCTTTTGTTTTAATCGGTTTATTAGCAACAATATTATCTTTGATTATTGTTTTAAGAAGAAAGAAAAATTTTCTTTATAACCACAAGATTCTTGCAACTGTTGGTTTTGTTCTCATAAATCTTAGTATAATTTATATCTATTTAACAAATAAAAAAATTAGCCTTTCCTTTAGCCATGGCATTTTAGGTTTTTTATTCTTCATTCTTTCAATAATCAATGTAACATTAGGAGTGATTTTCACAAGAAAAATTGATACTAAATTGAAAAAAAATGTAAGAACTTCACATGTCTTAATCGGCAGAATAATTTTTGTTCTTTTGATACTTAATATCATTATAGGTTATATCTTCTTTAAACCATTTTAGTGATAAGATATTTAATAACTCAACAGTTAAATATAGTAATTTTTTTCACATTAGTTTTAATAAATTCATTTTTTAATATTAAAAGAATAAAAAATTTAAAAAATGTTGAAACAATAAATGAAAATTTACCAAAAATTTCAATTCTCATTCCAGCAAGAAATGAAGAAAAAAATATAGAAAAGTGTGTAAAATCAATTTTAAATCAAAATTATCCTGATTTTGAAATAATTATTTTAAATGACAATTCTACAGATTCAACACCTCAAATTCTTGATAAACTAAAAGAAAATTATCCAAAATTAATTGTTATTAATAATATAAGTTTAGAAAATGGATGGCTTGGCAAGGCAAATGCCTGTCAGAAACTTTATGAAGAATCAAAAGGTGAAATACTTGTTTTTATTGATGCAGATACCTTTCACAAAGAGAATTCAATGTTAAAAGCAATCTCTTTTTTTGTTAAAACAAAATCAGATCTTATAACTATTTTTCCTCAAGAGATTGTTGATTCTTTTTTTGAAAAATTGATAATACCATTTATGAATTTTGCTCTTATGTCTTTTTATCCTCTAATTCCATTTGCAAATGGTCAATTTATGATCTATAGAAGAGAAGTTCTTGATAAATTCAATGGATTCCAAAAAATTAAAGAAGAAGTTCTTGATGATATTAAAATGGCTAATTTATTGAGAATAAATAAATATAAAGTGAATGTTCTTTCAGGTAAGGATATCTCTTTCTGTAAGATGTATTATGATACAAAATCACTTTTTTATGGTTTTATAAAGAGTTATTTCGCTATTTTTGATTATCACCTTCTTCTATCAATTTTTGTTTTTACCTATCTTGTTTTTTCTTTTTTCTATCCTTTTATTATGCTTGGTTTAAAATTCTCTCTCAACTTAAAAGAGATAAATTTAATTACAAATCTTATAATTTTAATATTTTCTTATACAATTTTTCTTATCACCTATATTAAATTCAACTATCCATTTTATATGACCTTTTTATTTCATCTAACAATTCTTTTAAATTCAATAATTGGGTATCTTTCAATAATCTACACTATAACAGGAAAAAGAGTTTGGAAGGATAGAAAACTCCCTAAAAAGAAAATAAAGTTAATATGATTGATGATAAATATTTAGAAGAAAGAATAATCAAACATAAAGATAGAGAAATTTATGAAGGAGATTACATAATTTACTGGATGAATAGAGAGCAAAGGGTGAATGATAACCTTTGCATCTATTATGGACTTTTTCTTTCAAAAAAATATAATAAAAAATTTGGAATACTTTTTAACATTTTTCCTTCTTTTCTTGATGCTTCTTTAAGACAATTTGATTTTATGATTAAAGGTTTAATTGAAATTGAAGAAAGCCTTAATGAGCTTGGAATACCATTTTTTGTTTTGTCTGGAAGCACCAAAGAAAATATCTTAAATTTTATCAAAGAAAAAAGAGTGTCTTTATTAATAACAGATTCGTTTCCACTTAAAATTATAAAAGAAATAAAAAAATATTTGAAAGAAAAAATTGATATTCCTTTTTATGAAATTGATGCACATAATATAATTCCACCATATCTTATTTCAGAAAAGCAGGAGTTTTCTGCATTCACTTTAAGAAAAAAATATGAAAAGGTTTTATCAAAATATTTAATTGAACCCCCTAAAATGGATGGATTAATAAAAAAAGAGAAAATAATTAATAAAACTAACTGGAATAATATTTATGAGAATTTAAAAGTTGATAAATCCATTAAACCCACTCTATTTTTTAAGCCAGGAGAAAAAGAAGCATTTAATATCTTGAATGATTTTATAAAAAATAAACTCAATTTTTATATTAGAAATAAAAACAATCCTAATATTGAAGGTCTTTCAAATCTATCACCCTATTTGCATTTTGGGATGATTTCTCCTTTAAGGGTTACTCTGGAAGTTAATAAATCTAATTCTATTGATGAAAATAAAAGATCTTTTTTGGAAGAGTTAATAATAAGAAGAGAGTTATCAGAAAATTTTCTCTTTTATAATGAAAATTATGACAACGAGAATGGGATACCAAATTGGGCGAGAAAAACACTTGAAGATCATTTAAGTGATGAGAGAGAATATGTTTATTCATTAAAAGATTTTGAAGAAGGTAAAACCCATGATGATTTATGGAATGCCTGTCAGAAAGAGATGGTTATTACAGGAAAAATGCATGGATATATGAGGATGTATTGGGCAAAAAAGATTTTAGAATGGACAAAAGATTATAAAGAAGCAATAAAAATAGCAATTTATCTTAATGATAAATATGAACTTGATGGAAGAGACCCAAATGGATACACAGGTATTTTATGGTCTATTGGAGGTTTGCATGATAGACCATTTAAGGAAAGAAAAATTTTTGGAAAAATTAGATATATGTCAAGGAACGGTCTTGAAAAAAAGTTTGATACAAAAGCATATATCAAAAAAATTTCAACCCTTGAAAGGATTTCTTAAACCAAATTTAGGCTTTATTAAAAGTTCTTTATTCAATTTAATCAAAACAACAGCAAAATTTAAAATAAAAATAATTAGAACTTCAATTCCATAACCTCTAAGAAGTAAATATATAAAAAGAAAAACAAAACCACTAACAGAAACAATTGCACTGTTATCCTGAATAGCACCTAATAAAAGATTTGTAATCCCCATTAATGTTGGCCCTTCCCATAAAGTTATTCCTGTCCAGAGACCAAATGAAGAAGCCATCGCCTTTCCACCTTTAAATTTTAAAAATGGTGAAAAAGCGTGTCCAAGAACTGGAGCAATAGATATCAAAACAAAGAAAATTTTTTCATCTTTAAAAAGTTTACCTGCAATTATTGAAGGAATTAATCCTTTTGAATAATCGAGTAAAAGAGTAGGAATACCAATTTTTAAACCCCCAACCTTAAAAGCATTCCATGTTCCAGGATTTCCATCTCCAAAACTCCTTATATCTTTTTTATAAAAAATTTTAGAAAGAAGATATCCAAATAAAATTGAACCATAGAAAAAGGATGCCACTATTAAAAAGTAAGGATTTTTTAATATTTTTAATATAATTTCCATGAAATAATTATAATAAAATTTGTTATACTTAAAAAAAGGAGGAATAAATGAAGAGAGGAACAAAAATAGTTTTAAAAATAGTAATTCCAATTTTAATAATAGTTTTAATTTTAGGTTATTTTGGTTTTGTTCCATTTGTTTCTGATTTAATGGGAACAGACAAACCAAAAAATCTTGGTGTTACCTTCACAGAAAAAGATTTTGAATCTTAAAGAAAGAAAACTTCTGTTAAATATGAAACATTAACAGGCGACCTTAAGCCAGAAGAAAGTTTAAAATATTCTGGAAAAAGAAGTGTTAAGATGGAACTAACATCAAGTGAACTTACAGCACTTACTTATGAAAGAAAATGGAGATACTACCCTGTTAAAAATTGGACAATTAAAATTAATGAGGATGGAACTGTTGAAACATCGGGGCAAATACTAACAAATAAACTGATGGATTGTCTTAGTGCCTTAGGAATTAAACCAGAAGAATCATCCCTTGAGAATTCACCCAAAATAATAATGATGGGAGTTATTACAAATCAGGTTGATCCAAATATCAAAAGATTTTATGATTTACTTAATCAGATCTCAAGATTTATCAAATCAAACCCGTCATTTTATATTAAAGGGAAAGCAAAAATCGAAAATAATAAATTAACTCTTCTCCAACTTGATTCAGTTTACCTTGGGAAAATTATCCTTACCTCAACTGTTAACAAATATAAGGGAGAGATAGTTAGTTTAATTGAAGAAATTTTAGATAATACACCTGGTTTATATGTTACAAAACTTGAATTTCAAGATATGAAATTAAAATTTACAGGCACTCTCCCAGCAACAGAATCCCACTTAGAATAATTTAATTATGGTATAAACTCTATAACTATTTTTTTCTCTTGAGAAAACCATTTTATTTCTGCTCCAAAAGATTCTGAGATAAATCTTAAAGGAACAAAAGTTCTTCCTTCTTTAATGAGAGGAGCAGCATCAAGAGTTATTATTTTATCGTTAACTCTTGCAAGTTTATTTCCAACTTGAAGTGTTATTCTTATGTTTTTTGATTTTAAATAAATCCTTATTGTTTTTGTATCTCCCTCCCAGTTAACTTCTGCACCAAAAGTTTCAGATATAAATCTTATTGGAACTACCGTTCTTCCTGGAGGAACAATAAATGGTGAAACTTTTGTATTTGATGGATCTATATAAACTTCTTTATCATTTATAGTAGCCTTTGGTTCATCAATCCAGAGATTTATTATCAATTTTTCTGGTTTTGGTTCAGTTAAAATAGATGATAAAGGTATTTTTTGAATTCTTCTATTTCCTGAATCAGATACGTATAGAAATTCTTTAAATATAAAAATATCTGATGGATCTAAAAATTTCCCAGCATCTATCGTATAATCAAGTTCAGAGGAGCGAAAAGAATTGTTTTTAGTTAATAGACCACCAGATTCACCAAAGGTTTTTTTAAATGTAAGACTCTTTCCATCCCATTCAAAAATTTTTATATCATTTGTCTTTTTATCAAGAACAAAAAGATATTTATCATATAAAAAAATTGAAATAGGATCATAAAGATTAATATTTTTACCTTCATAAATAAAATTAAAATTTTTATCATAAATCAATACTCTTTTATTACCATTATCAACTACAAAAATATTTTCATTTTTATCAACAAAAATTGATGTTGGATAATCAAACTCATAAAGACCATTTCCGTATTTTCCAAATGTTTTTATAAAATTACCATCAGTTGAGAATATCACAATTCTATCATTATAAGAATCGACAACATACATTTTATTTTTAAATACAAATATATCCTGAGGAAAAAGAAATGAATCATCAGAAAAATCGGTAATTTTGTATCTAAAATTTAAATTTTTATCAAAAGATACAATTTCTCCAACATATTTTGAAATTATATAGATATTTCCATTTTCATCAACTGAAACTGCATCTGGATGTTCAAAACCATAATTTATCTTTGATTTGAAATTATTATTACTATCAAATATTGAAACCGAATTTCCCATGAAATCTACAATATATTTTATGTCATCATTAGAAAGACATATGGAGATTGGATATAAAAATGAGCCATCTTTAATATTTTCACCATATGATTTAATAAAATTACCATCCTGAGATATAACATCTATCCTGTTTTCCCATGGAATAGAATAAATAATGTTATGTTCTTTTGTAACACCAATAGAGATAGGTGCTTTATAGAAAAACCAGTTAGTATCAGTATTAATATTGAATTCTTTTAATAGATTATTACCTAATTCAGAATAAATATAGATTTTTAAATCATAATAATCACTTATAAATATCTTTTTATCTGTATCCACAAAAACATCTGAAGGTCTTCCAGCAATTGTTATATTTTTAATGAAATTAAAATTTTTATCAAATATCTGAACTCTTTTGTTGGTTGAATCACAAACATAAATATTGCCGTTTGTATCTATAAAAATACCAAGTGGGCCATTGAATTCTCCATTTTTATCACCCTTTTTTCCATATTCAGAGACGTAATTTCCATTTAAATCATAAATATAAATTTTAGAATTATCGAAATCAGTTATATAAATTTTTTCATTATAAAATGCCATATCGATTGGTGTGTTCATTCTATCCTTTCCAAAAGAAAATTCAAAATTATTATTTTCATTAAAAACCTGAATTCTACTATTATTTGTATCAGCAATATAAATTTTTTTGTTATTTGTTAACATTATTGAGTTTGGATTTATGAACTTACCATTTTCTTCTCCAAAACAACCAAATTCATACCACTTATTGATGTTTAAGTCGAACATAGAAATTGTATGACCATAATAATTTGATATATAAAGTTTATTTGAATCGATATAAATTCCCGTTGGAAAAATTAAATTTGATGGGCCTCCTCCCTTTCCTATAATTTCAATATTTTCAAATTTAAAAGAGTATGTATTTATTATTAAAATTAAAAATATGATTAATGATATTTTTTTCATAAACTACCTCCCTATGGTGATTTTTCAAGAGTAACATTTATTTCTTTTGTTTCACCTTCTTTTAATGTTACATCTGTTAAATAATCAAGATATCCTTCAAGTCTTAAAATTAACTCATGAGTTCCTGGTTTAATTTCGAAAGTTCCATCACTTAATCCAACAAGAACTTTATCAATATATACTTCAACTTTTTTCGGATTAGTTATTACTTTGATATATGTTTTTAAATATAATTTTTTAAGAGTAACAGCAACATTTTGTACCTCATTTGGTTTAATAGAAACATTTTTTTCATAAACTTCATAACCTTCTAAAGAAATTTTTATTTTATAAACTCCTTCTTTTAATTTTATATTAAGGGGTGTAATTCCTTTATATGCCCCATCAATATAAACATTTGCTTTAGGATTTGAATTTATTATTAAAGTTCCTTCAAGAGTTTGAGTTATCTTATTTAAGCTTGCCTCAACTAAAATTTCTTTTCCTTCTTCAACCTCAAATTCTTTTTCCCAATCTTCATAATCTTTGTTTTTTATTTTTACTTTATATTTTCCTATAGGTAACGAAATCTCCATTGGAGTTTTTCCTTTATATTCATCATTAATGTAGATATCAGATTCAGTTGGATTACTTTGAATTTTTAAAACTCCAACCTTTTCTATAATTTTATTTAAACTTACCTTAATGTTTTTATCCTGATTTATATTAGTTGTTAATATGTAATCTTCAAAACCTTCAAGGCTTAGTTTTATTGTATGATCACCAATTGAAATTTCATTGAAGGAATGTGGTGTTATAAAACCTGTATCTTTATCATCAATAAATATTTTTGCTCCAACTGGTTCTGATTCGATTGTTAAATTAACAAAAGATGCTTCTTCGAAGATAAAACTTAATTCTTTATTCTCTCCTGAATTTAAAGTGATTGATTCTTTTTTGGATTTATCTTTATATTTTACTTCAATATTATAACTCTTTGGAGAAAGATTATTAAACTGATAAGGTGTTTTAAATCCTGTTGTATTTCCATCAATAAATATTTCAAGGCCTTCTGGTATTGATTTAACCGTTAATGATGCATAAATAATTTGCTGATTTTCAACTTTTTTTGGTTTTAATTTGTAAAAAATAACAAAAGAAATACCTGAAATAATGATTAATGATATTATTAAAATTTTTATAAAATTCTTTTTAAAAAATGATTCTTTTGAAAGAGAGATACCCTCTTTTAAAGCCTCTTTCTTTTTTAATTTAAGATTTATATTTAATATTGCTCTTCTATCAGGAATGATATCAATAGTTAATTTTTTATTTTCAAATCCATCTTTTTCTATTTCAATTTCATATTTTTTTGAAACTAAATCTTGAATTAATAATGGTGAAAAACCTTTATTAATACCATCAATAAAAATTTTTGCATCTTTAGGATTTGTGTTTATATAAATCTCGCCTTTACCCTCTATTAATTCTTCTTTTTCTTTTAAAGGAACTTTTTTCTTTATAGATTTCCCTTTTTTTATTAAGAGAAGATCACTAATAAATTCATTTGGTGATTGGTATCTATCTTCTTTATTTTTAGATAAACTTTTTCTTATTATATAATCAATGTCTGAAAATTTTTCAGGTAAATTTAATGGAGGTGGTTCTTTTGTTAAATGCATATTTATAACACCCCATGGAGTATCTGCTTCAAAAGGAGGACTTCCATTTATCAATTGGTATAGAGTTATTCCTACGGAATAGATGTCGCTTCTTATATCAACACTTTTTCCTTGTGCCTGTTCAGGAGATACATAATATGGAGTTCCTAAAAGAGACCCTTCATGAGTCATGGTATGAGCAGTTGATACTCTTGCAATTCCAAAATCCATAACCTTAACTAAACCATCTTTGTTTATCATAATATTTTGAGGTTTTATATCTCTGTGTGCCTCAACACCATTTTCTGATGCATATTGAAGTGCCCTTAAAATTTGAATAACTATATCAATTGCTTCAAAAATTTCAAATTTACCTTTTTCTTCAAGTAATTGAGATAATGTTTTTCCTTCAACATATTCCATAACTATAAAATATTTATTATCATCTACACCAAAATCTTTAACCTTTGTAATGTTTTCATGGTTCATCTTACTGACAATTTCTGCTTCTCTTAAAAATCTTTTTATATAATTTGGAGATGAGATTAACTCTTCTTTAAGAATTTTAATCGCTACAACTTCATATGTTTTAAGATCTCTTGCAATGTAAACAGTTGCCATTCCCCCGCTTCCAACTTTATCATAAATTTTGTATCTTTCTTTAATTATCATATCAATCATAATTATTTCCTTTAAATATTTATTAGTGCAGTTATAACAGTAAGATTATCAAACCCACCCTTTTCTTTCCCTTTATTAATTAACCTTTCAGTTGAAATTTCTATTTTACCCTTTCTCATTATCTTAAAAATTTCATCGTCTGAGAGTAAATCATGAATACCATCAGTTACAAGTATTATTCTATCTTTATTTTCAAGATTTAAAGTGTAAATATCAGGTTCAATATCTTCCTTTATTCCTATTGCTTTTGTTATTATATTTTTAGGTATAATTTTTTCAATTTCGTTTTTATCAATAAATCCTTTATCAATTTCTTCTTGAATAAGAGAGTGATCTTTTGTTATTCTTGAAATTTTATTCTTTCTTATGATATATGTTCTTGAATCACCAATATTTACTACTTTTGCAATTTTCCCAACTATAAAAACAGCATTAAAAGTTGTACCCATACCTTTATAAATATAATTTTCCTTTGATTTATCAAAAACTTTTTTATTCAATTTCTTAATGAATTCAACTAAATTTTTATCAGAAAAATAACTTTCTGGAGAGGGTTTTTCCTCTTCCCCTCTCCACGTTATTGCAAAATCCCCTTTTTGATATACGAAATCTTTTAAGTATTCTATTGCTAAACCTGAGGCAACTTCGCCTGCTTTATGTCCACCCATACCATCACATACAGATAAAACTGTAAAATCTTCATTTGTTATTATTAAATAGTTATCTTCATTATTTTCTCTTACATTACCAACATCACTTTTTCCAAATGTTAAAATTAGGGGTCTCATTATAAAATCTTAAATACTAAGATAGTATCTCCTATTTTTATTTCATCACCATCATTTATTTCACAAGATGTTATTTTTTGATTATTCACAAAAGTTCCATTTGTTGAAGCAAGGTCATATATTACAAATTTATCATCTTCTAACTTTATCTTTGCATGCTGTCTTGATGCTTTATTATCATCAATCACTATCTCATTTCCACTCTCTCTACCGATATTTATAACTTTTTTCTTTAAAGGAAAAGTTCCCCCAGCCTTTTTACCACTTTTAACAACAAGTATTGCAGGCGCACCTTCTACCGCTTCTTCTTCGACTACAGTTTCTTCATGTTTTTTAGAAACTTTTGATTCAGATATAAAGGTTTCACCTGTTTTTTCAACCTTTTTCTCAGGTACATATCCTCTCTCAACCTTTTTTATTGGTTCATAAACTGGTTTTCTTCTTCTTATCATAAAAATGTAGAGAAGTGCTATTACTAAAACTAAGATTACTATACCTCCAATAATCAAGGGATAATTTAAACCCATTTTAATTCTTTCCTTCTCCTGTAAAACAATTGATAGAGTTCTTGCTCCGACAACTTTTGTTGCATAAAGAACAGTACCTGATACCCAGTATTCCTCACCAACTTTTGGAACATCAGGGGTTGTTATAATTGCTATTGTACCTGTTTCATCTGCAAGATCATACCACCCAAGTTGAAGCGATGGTTGCGTACCATTTGCTGTAACTGTACCTTTAACTGAAATAAAGTGTTGGTCATAGTTTAATGGATTATTGTTAATATCTGATGTTTTTACAAGTAGAGGAGTATTTGGATAGGAAACACAACCAATCAATCCAACTAACAAAAGCAATCCCAGCATCACCAAAAAAATCTTTTTAAGCATTTTTTAACCTCCTTTTTATATAAAAATTTTTAATGAATAATTTTGAAACTATAAATTATTTTTAAATAGACATCCATAAATTCAGGGAAAAGAGCAGTATCAGCAATATAAGTTATATCATACCCTGTTTTATTATAAATTAAAAATGTATGGGCTTCTGTTACTTTTTGTCCAACTCTATCTGTTCCTTTTAATATAATGATGTAACCATTTTCACCACTAATTTCACTTTCATTTTTAAAGACCTCTTTATAATCAACATATTGAGGAATTATTCTTGAAAATTCTTTGTTTCCCCAGGTAACTGAATCACTTTCTGTAATATTTTTTGTTATGTTAATAAACATATATGCTTCACCACCAAAATATCTTCTGTTTTCTGTAAAACCTGTAAATTCTCCACCAAGTATGTAAATATCATCATCAATTCTTACTGGTTTAAAAAGATTGTCATCTGGTGCTTTAAAAGATATTCCAAGATTTTGTTCACTATATGTTAACCAGTTATTAGTATTATATTTTGTGAGAAATCTTGGCATATCTGGATTTAGAATATATAAAAACGAAAGCCATGATGTATCAAGTGCAAAATCTAACTTAGAATAATGATTGAGTACACTACTTTGAAATCTAATGATAGGAGCCCATATTGATATTCCTGATGCATCATTTAAATTCATTAGAGTTGGATCAGAATAAACATAACCAGGGCTTATTTCTTTGGCAAGAATAAGATTATTTAAAATTGTTAATGAATCATTAACACCTTTTTTTATTTCATAGTCAGCAATTCTTACATCATTTTTTAGAATCTCTAAAAGATATTTGAGGTCAACATATGTTGAATAAAGACCTTCTTTTTCTATTAATGGGACCTTTTTAATATCCTCAACAATATAATCACCATAATAAAGAAAAGATTTTATTGCACTTTTTGCAATATCATCAAGAGAATTTTTAAGTTTATTAATCTCTAAAATATTATAAGCAGTAAAAATCTGTGGTTGTTGAACAATACCTTGAGGTGGATTTTTCCATCCATCTATAAAACTTTTTACAACCATTTTTGAAAAATCTGCACCTGTTATTCCAGGATAACTACTTAGAGGTTCAATTGCCCTATCTAAATTTATAAAAGCATATTGAGAAACTTCAGAAGCAACAATAAAATTTGCCTCATCTTTAAATTGATATGCGATTTCTGTCATACCCATTAAACAGGAGTTAAAAATTAATACATCAAATTTTCTTCCTGTTTCAAACCTTGCTTCCCTTAAAGCCCTTTGTAAATCAATTGTTGACATTATTGAATGTTTAATTTGATCTTCAATTACTCCTAACCAACCACCTCCATGTGAAGAAATTACTAATGCATATTGATTTGATGGATAAGTTTTAGTAGCCCAAATTATAAAATCTTTCAAAACTTTATAATCAGCAGAATCAACAATACCAACATCAATAGGTTTTGAACTTATTTTTGCGGTATCACTATCCTTTTCAATATAATATCTTGTTGCCTTTCCATTCTCAGAATTTCTTGAAATCTGGACAACCATATGGAATTTTGGATTTGAACCAATATTTTCAAGTTGGTTGATATTATAATTTAGCCATGTTTCAATATTGTTTGTTCCACCAAGATAGAAAAGCAGAGTCCAACTTGCAAGTGATTCAGTCTGTTGGCCAGATGGATTTACTACTTTCTTTTTACACGAGAAAAAGGATAAAGAAAATGTTACTATCATAATAAGAATTAGAATTTTCTTTTTATTCATTTTTTATCCTCCTTTTTATCAAAAGATTCCTTAATTAATGAAAGAATATCATCGATGTTTTTAAAATTTTTTTTATTTTTAAAATTCAAATCTTCAATAACACCTGATATCCTGTCATTATTTTTTACAATTTTAATTAAAAAACTTCTCTTTTTTATTCCCATCAGTTTTATTTAAGGAAATATTTGTTACAGAAATGTTACAGAATTTTATCCATATTTATGATTTTAGATATGTCTATATCCCAGTTTCTTTTATATTTTTCTTTAAATTCCTTATATAATTTAGTTGCTAACGCCCTTTTATTTGATTTAATCAAAAAATAAAAATATTTTTTTAATATTTCATCCTGAAATGGATCAATCTCAAGTGATTTTCTTAAATACTGTAATCCCTTTTCTCTATTTTTTGAATCTATTGATAATTCACCATATAGATTCAATAAATTTATATAAGTTTCTTCATATTCAAGTGTTTTATGGATTACAAAATCTTTATATCTATCTTCATTTAAGAATCTATCTTTATAAATTTCTATTGCTTTTGAAATTAAAGTAAGATTTTTTTCATTTTTCGCATTTTTACTTATATTTTCAAATTCAAATGAGTCAATATAAAATTCATCAAAATTTAAATAAACAAGGTCTTTATCTATTTTAATATATTTACTTGTTTCATATCTTTTTAGGGATGGTTCTAAAATTCTTTTTAATATCGATATTGAAACTCTTAAAGATGTGTATTTAGAACTTAAAGATAAATTTGGGAAAACTTCATCATAAATCTCATCTTTTAATGCTCTACCCTTTTTTATGATTAGATATTTTAATAAATCCTTTACACTTTCTCTTATCCATTCGCTATCTTTAACCTCAATTCCATCCCTATAAAAAGAGAACTTACCAAATGTTTTTATGGTGAATCTTTTTTCTTTCTTCAATTTTAAAATTTCTTCAACATGCTTTTCTTCTTCTTTTGTTAAGATAGATTTTAAATAAAAAATGTATCCTTTTTTATCAATTAAATAAATGATTTTATTTTTCAATTTTTCCATTTCATTTTCATCATTATTTGGATTTAATAATAAAAATAGATATGTTTCAAATAGATTTAGAAGATAACCACCTTTTTCAAAGAACTCGCTTGCTTTAAGAAGATAGTTTTTTGATTTTTCATAATTTTTAAATCTATAAAATATTCTTCCAAGATTTAAGTATGATTGAGAGATGAATTTCTTATTATTCATTTTTTTTGTTAATTCCAAATCTTCATTTGCAAAGAAAAGCGCTTTATCAAATTGATTTAATCTTTCATAAAGAAAAGATAAGTTATAAAGAATACCAATTTTTCTTGAAGGGTCAGGACAATCCTCTGTCAATATCAATGCTTCTTCAAGTAAATTTTTTGCCTTATCAAGTTCGTTAAGTTTAATATAAATGGAACTTAAAACTCTTAATATGAATATTATTTTTGATTTATCATTACTTTTCCTTGCTATTTTAAGAGCATTTAGACCTATTTTTTCTCCCTCTTCAAATTCTCCAAGGAGATCTTTTAAATAAGTTAAATTACCAAGAATTATAGGATTAATTGCTAAATTATTTTTCTTAATAAGAAACAGTGCTTTTTTTAACATAATTTCAGATGTTATTATTTCTCCTTTTGGTTCATACCATCCAACAACAAGGTCATTCTGTATTCTTATCTCTCTATAAAGGTCATTATATTTTTCTGATAATATAAGGGCTTTTTCAAGACATTTTTTAAAATCTATTTCATTATTTAGAAAATTGTTTACTATTCCAAGAGTATGTAATCTTCTTATCTCAAGTAAACCACTTAGAGAAATTGAAGATAATAGTTTATAAGCTCCTTTATAATTTCCATTTAAATATTGAATTTCACCCTTAAGTAAATTTAAATAAGCCTTTTCCTTTTTATTAAAATTTATATCATTTACTTTTTTTATTCTTTCAAGTGCTTTCTTATAATTTCCTTTATTTTTTTCTATTTCTGATAAAAACATATATATCTTTTGAGAATAATTTTTTTCAGGTATCAAGTTAATAAAATTTTCAAGAATAAAAACTTCTTCTTTTTCAATCAACCTCATACCCCATTTTTCTAAGGTCTCAACCATTTCATATGTTTCATTAAAGATTTTGTATATATTAAATGCATCCCTATAAAAACCAACTTTATTTAATATTTTAGCTATTTTTAAAGATTCTTCCTTATCATACAATCCATATCTGTTTGTTATCTCTTCTTTAAAAACTGGATGAATCTTAAAAAAATTCTCATCCTCCTCAACAAAGATATTTCTATTTGTAAGACTTTCTAAAATTTTATACCCTTCTTCATCTATCTCTTTTAATAAATTTTTATTTATTATTTCACAAATAGTGAATAATTTTAAAACTTTTAATTCACTATCTTTTAATTTTGAAAAAACCTCTTCATCAAAAAATTTATCTATGATTTTTGGATTTAAAAATTTTATTTTATTACTATAGAATTTTGAAAAAAGATTTATATACAAAATCCAACCACCACTTTTTTTATATATATTTCCAATTACACTTTCATCAATTTTTATTCTTTTAAAAATGAAGAAATCCTTTATTTCATTCTTATCAAGTTTTAATAAATCTGATGATATAATAAATAATTTTTCTCTTAATAGATCAATATAAAAATTTTCAGGTAATTTATATCTACTTGATATTACAATATGAATATTTTCATTTGTATTTTTAATAATAAATTTTATCAACTCAATAATTTCAACTTCATCACAAATTTCTTGAAAATTATCAATTATTAAATAAAAATCATCCTTTTTACTATTTAAAAAATTGATAATAAAATTTAACAACTTACTTTGAGGTATCTTAAATTTCAACTTCCCATTTTTAATTAAAGAAATTGTTATTGATTTTAATAAAATATTTTTATTTTTATCATATTCATCTGAAATAAGGTAAGAGAAGTTTTCCTTTTTATTAAATATTATTGAGAGTAAAGTTGTCTTTCCAACTCCAGCTTCACCCTCAATATATATTAGTTTTTTATCACTATTTTTATTAAAAAGTTTAACCAACTTTTTTCTTATATATATATCTTCTTTTAATCTGGGTAAATAATATTTATACATATTTTCCCCTTTTATTAATTTTAACCTAAATTTATTAAAAAACCTAAATAATGATAAAATTAAAATATAAAATTAATAAGCAAATTAAATTGTTTATTAACAAAAATTGGAGGATATATATGGAAGAAAAAATTTTAGAAGTAGTTCCAGTTAACTTAAAAAAAAGTATATTTAAGCAGGAACCATGGGCTCTTGTGATAACAGATCAAAGAATGTTATTTGCAAAATGGACTCAAGAATTATTTAAAAAAGAATCAGAAAAAAGAAAAGAAGAGGCAAAAGAAGCAGGTGGAGGAAAATTAAAACAATTTTTCTCTCAAATGGGCACAGGTTTTACTTATTATAAAAAGTATTTAGAAATGACCCCAGATGATATTCTTAAAGAACACAATGAAAACTTTGCACTTGCACCATCTGACATCATAAGGCTTGATATGAAAAAGGGAAGAGGGAAAGGTGGAGCAATAATAAATGTGAAAGTTGGAGTAAATATTGGTGGAAGTGGAGATATTGATGACCTTGAAACACCACATGAACTTATAATTACTGCTAAAACAGGAAAGATGGTCTTCACCTTTAACACCAATTTTTCCAAAGTAAGAGGTGCCTTAAGTCAATCCTTTAATGTATAAATAAATTATTAAAATTAAAATATTAAAAATCATTTAATATTTTAAACTCATTTAATTTTCCATAAATATCCTATTAATTTGACATATTGACAAATTATGAGCATATGCTTATAATATAATTGAGGTTAATTTGAGAGCACGAAGAAGAAGAAGAATAAGAGAGATTCCAAAATTAGATTATTTTGCACCTTTAGGAAAAGAAGAATATCAAGAATTGATAGTTCTTACCTTTGATGAACTTGAGGCATTAAGACTTGCAGATATGGAAGGTATGTACCATGAAGAAGCAGCTAAACTTATGGGTGTATCAAGGGCTACATTTGGAAGAATACTTGAACAGGCAAGAAAAAAAGTTTCAGAAGCAATTATTCAGGGAAAAGCCTTAAAAATTGAAGGAGGGATGGTTATTACAAATGAAAAAGGGCAAAGCCCTACTGAATATTGTATTTGTCCTTCATGTGGATATCGAAAACCTCATACTCTGGGTGTACCTTGTAGAAAAGAAATTTGTCCTAATTGCGGGACACATTTAATAAGAGAAGATAATATTTAAAAGGAGGTGTTAATATGCCATATGGCGACAGAACTGGTCCTTTAGGATATGGACCAAGGACAGGGAGAGGTTTGGGTTTTTGCAGTGGATATAGAACTCCTGGCTCTTTAAATCCAATTGGATTTAATTGGGGTTTTAGAAGAGGTTTTGGAGTTGGTTTTGGAAGAGGATTTGGTGGTGGATTCGGAGGTACTAGAGGTGGTTTTGGAAGAGGTTTTGGAGGATATTGGACATATACAAGAAGAAATTTTGGAAACCAATTTTATGATTATCCAACCCCATATTCTTCTACAAAACCTATCTACTCAGCAAAGGAAGAAAAGGATATACTTTTAGAAGAGTCAAAAAATCTTGAAAGAGAGTTAGATGCAATAAAAGAAAGAATTTCAGAACTCGAAAAGAAATCGAAAGAGGAGGAGTAAAAAAGAGGAGGAGTAAAAAAAAGGAGGATATGGATCCTTCTCTATATTTAAAAAATTAATTGGAGGTGACATTGAAAATTTGTTTAACTTCAACAGGTAATAATCTTGAATCTTTTTTAGATCCAAGATTTGGAAGATGTAATTATTTTGTAATTGTTGATACTGATACAATGAATTTTAAGGCAATAAAAAATGATGCTTCAGAAGCAAGAAGTGGTGCAGGTGTAAAAGCTGCTCAATTTGTTATTAATGAAGGAGTTGATGTATTAATAACTGGTGATATTGGTCCAAATGCAAAAATGTCTTTCGAATCATCTAATATTAAAATAATTACAGGTATAGAGGGTTCAATAAAAGAAATTATTGAAAATTTTAAAAAAGAAAATATTTAAAATTTTTGAATTGATGAAATAAATATATCAAATGATAATATCTATTGCGAGTGGTAAAGGAGGTGTAGGCAAAACTTTTGTCTCAACAAATCTTGCTTTATCAATAGAGGAAGAAAATGTTCAATTTTTGGATTGTGATGTAGAAGAACCAAATGCACACATTTTTTTAAAACCTCAAATAGAATTAATAGAACCTGTTAATGTGCTTGTTCCAGAAGTTAATGAGAATAAATGTACTTATTGTAACAAGTGTTCAGAATTTTGTGCTTATAATGCGATACTTGTCTCTCCCAAAAAAATTGTAATTTTTCCTGAATTATGTCATAGTTGTGGTGGATGTTCACTTGTTTGTACAGTCAATGCAATAAAAGAGATACCTTTTAAAATAGGTAATATTTATAAAGGAAAATATCAAAATATAGATTTAATCTATGGAGAACTTGATGTTACAAGACCACTTGCTGTACCAATTATAAAAGAAGTGAAAAAAAGAATAGATAAAGAAAAAATTGTAATAGTTGATTGTCCACCTGGCGCTTCATGTCCAGTAATTGAATCTGTTAAAGGTAGTGATTTTGTTATACTTGTTACTGAACCAACACCATTTGGATTACATGATTTAAAGATTGCAGTGGATGTTATTTCGGGATTAAAAATTCCTTTTGGAGTAATAATAAATAGATCAGATATTGGTAATAAAGATTTATGGGATTTTTTAGAAAGAAAAAATATTACCTTACTTCTTGAAATTCCATTCAATAGAAGAATTGCAGAGTTTTATTCAAATGGTATTCCTGTGATTTCTTATATGCCTAATTTAAAAGAAAAATTCAAAATTCTTTTCGAAAAAATCAAGATGATGGTGAAGAAATGAAACAAGTAGTTATTTTAAGCGGTAAAGGTGGAACAGGTAAAACTTCTTTAGCTGCTGCTTTTGCAGCAATTGAAAAAAATTGTATTGTAGTTGATTGTGATGTTGATGCTCCTGATCTTCATATTCTAATGAAACCTAAAGTCATTAAAACTAAAGATTTTTATGGTTTGAAACTTGCATCAATAGATAAAAACAAATGTGTTCAATGTGGTTCATGTATTAATAATTGTAGATTTGAAGCTATAAGCGATGATTATATTGTCGATCCAGTATCATGTGAAGGTTGTGGAGTTTGTAGTTTAGTTTGTCCTGCTAACGCAATAACATATATTGATAAAAAGGCTGGAGAAATTTATATATCAGAAACAAAATATGGACCAATGGTTCATGCGCTTCTTATTCCAGGAGAAGAAAATTCAGGTAAACTTGTAACAATGACAAGATTTTCTGCAAACATGGTTGCTTATGAAGAAAAAAAGGATTTTATAATAATTGATGGAGCACCTGGAATAGGTTGTCCTGTTATTTCTTCTGTATCAAATACAAATTTTGCAATTGTAATTACTGAACCAACAGAATCAGGGCTTCATGATTTGAAAAGAGTTATTGAACTTATTGATAATTTTAATTCAAAACCTTTCGTTATAATAAATAAATTCGATATAAATAATGAAAAAACATTAGAAATAAAAAATTATTGTGAATCTAAAAATATTTCTGTTCTTGGAGAAATACCATTTGATATTATTTTCATTAAAGCCATGCTTGAAGGAGCTAATATAATTGATTATTCACCAGAAAGTGAGATTTCTCTTTTAATAAGAAAAATTTGGAGTAAATTCAAGAAATTAACTGAAAAAAACTAAATTTTTAAACTTTTTCAAAATTTCTAATATAAAATTTCTTTCCCTTATAATTGATACATTTTATTTTTTTCTCATCTAAAAGATTCTGAATAACAAGATAATCTTCTTTTCTTTTTTCTAATAAATCATATATCTCGTCTTCTCTCATGGGATGAACCGACATTATGCTTAATAAATCTTCTTGAATTTCATTAGTTATTGTAAATTTACCTTCTTCAGGCTCTATTAACATTGAAACATTTTTTACTATTTCTTTAAATATTAAATATGAATTAATAATTTTTTCTTCATTAGGTGGTTCAACAAATCTTATTGCAGGTGGACGGGTAGGAATTGAAATATAGGACATAAAAGGATTAATTTGTTCTATAAACAATGCAGTAGATTCAATTTCAGATTCTGAATCATTCAAATCTTTTACAAGCATAGTTTCAGTTATTAATCTTCCTTTATATTCTTTTGCAAATTTTTTAAACCCATCTAAAATCCTATCAAGAGAAAGAAGTCGATTTGGCCTATTTAATTTTTTAAAAGTTAAATTATTTACAGTGTCTATCTTTATTGAGACAATGTTTGCTTTTTGTAAATCTTTACGGACATCTTCAAGAAATAAAAGTGAACCATTGGTTATTACTGCAATAGGTATTTTTAACGAACTTATCATTTCAATTTCTTTACCAATATTAATATCAAGGGTTGGCTCTCCATCTGGCACAAATGTTATATAATCAATGGATTCACCAATCTTTTTGATTTGTTCAACTTTTTTTCTGACTTCATCAAAAACTTTTTCTAAAATATAAAAATTTCTTCTCTCTATTATCAAATTTTTTGTTATTCCAAGCTGACAGTAAACGCAAGAATATGAACAGAATTTTGGAATTATATTATTAACTCCAAGACTTCTACCAAGTCGCCTTGATGGAACAGGTCCAAAAACTATCATTTTTTTATCCTTTTTTATAAATAAATTTAAATTTAATCATAAGCAAGACGTGTTTTCTCATCTGTCAAAACTAACTTTATTATTTCTTTCCATTCTGGTGAATCCCATGTTTTAAGGTTTAGGTGTGTTAAATAATAATTTTGAGGGATTGGATGCGT
The DNA here is from genome assembly GCA_039793425.1 of Caldisericota bacterium. Lineage (GTDB taxonomy): Bacteria > Caldisericota > Caldisericia > B22-G15 > B22-G15 > JAAYUH01. Next base: position 527 of record JBAMLT010000217.1, on the reverse strand, counting down.
ACCAAAAATAACCTCAATTTGATATTTTACTTCTATAAATTTTTTAAAATAATCAATATAAGGACATGGTGGATAACCTACTAACATTCCGGTTGCAAAATGTATAATAGTTGCACCATTTTTCTTCATCTCTTTTGGAGCATATTCAATATTTCCACCAGGACACCCACCACAAGTGATATAGCCAACAACTTCTACATCCTTTTCTTTATAAATACTGAAGGCACCAACCCTTTCTCTTAATGATCTAAAACATTTTCCACCAGCGCAATCTTTATATCTATCACAAATTATTATACCTATCTTTAGTTTTTCTTCCATCTTCACCTCCATTTAAATTCTATATGTTTTTTCAAAGAAAATCAAAAAATTAATCATTAAATTTTTACTTGATAATAATTTTACATTGAATTTATTATCTAAATTAACTTATAATCATATTTAAAATAAATTATTTTTTAGTTTTAACACTAATTTTGCTAAAGTAAGAGGTGCCTTAAGCCAATCCTTTAATGTGTAGTTAAAAA
>JBAMLT010000216.1:0-21803 GCA_039793425.1 Caldisericota bacterium | reverse complement strand
TCAAGGGAATTTTTAAGTTTTGATAAATTTGAATATGAAAATTTAATTAATTCTAATATTCTTTAATTAAAAATTTTATGTTGATTAAAAATTTAAAAAAATAAGAAAAAAGTAAATGAAATTAGAGGATACTATTTTTATTTAATAGTTTATATTATTGTAAATTTAGTTTTCATTTATTTTATAGAAAAATTCAGTATCTTGTTTTGTGTGGGTTAGTTTTGATAAGAGTTCCTTCATAAGCATATATTGCTCTTTCACATAAATTTGTAGCATGGTCTCCTATTCTTTCATAATGTTGACTTATCTGAAGAAGTGCATTTGCTCTTTTAATATTTTTTGCATCCTCAAGCATATAGGTTAAAAGTTCTCTAAAGATTTGATCATTAAGGTCATCAATTTTATCATCTTCATCAATTGACTTTCTTGCAAGTTCAAGGTCTCTATTTAAAAATGCTTTTAAAGAATCTATAAGCATCTTGATACATATATCTTTCATTCTCGGAAGATCGATTAATGGTTTTAATAGAGGTTCATCAACAATGGTTAATGTTATTTCAGCAATATCTACGCAATGGTCAGCCATTCTCTCAAGGTCAATATTTGCAAAAAGCATTGCACTTATGATTCTCAGATTTTCTGCCTTAGGATTTTGAGTTGCTATAATTTCAAGACCTTCTTTTTCTATATCCATTGAATATTGGTCTATATAATCATCTTTTTCTATAACTTCTTTACAGATTTCTTTATCTCTTTCCTTCAAGCCTAAAAAAGATTTTTCAATCTGGTCTTTTACAAGATATACAAGATTTGAAATTTTTTCTTTTAAGTCAATAATTTTTCTTTCTAAAATTTCACTCATAATCTCTCCTTTCTATCCAATTTTACCAATTAAATATTCTTCAGTTTTTTTATTCTTTGGAACAGTAAACATTTCTGTTGTTTTGCCAAATTCTATTAATTCTCCTAAATAGAAAAAGGCTGTATAATCAGAAACTCTACCTGCTTGACTTATGTTGTGTGTTACAAGAATAATTGTAACACTTTTTTTTAGTTCTATAATTAACTCTTCAATTACAGAAGTTGCTACAGGGTCAAGGGCAGATGTTGGTTCATCTAAAAGTAAAATTTCTGGTTTCATTGCAAGTGCTCTTGCAATGCATAATCTCTGTTGTTGCCCTCCAGATAGAAAAACTCCTTTTTTGAATAAATTATCTTTAACTTCATTCCAAAGACCACTTTTTATTAAAGATTCTTCAACAATTCTATCCTTTTCATCTTTTGATAATTTTATACCTGAAAGGATATAACCTGCTATGACATTATCATAAATTGTCATTGTAGGAAATGGATTTGGTTTCTGAAAAACCATTCCAATTTTTTGTCTTGCGAGCATTGGTTCAATTTGATATAGATCCTCATTTTTTAGTATAACTTGACCTTCTATTCTTGCTTTAGGTGAAAGCTCATGAAGCCTATTGATACATCTTATTAAAGTAGTTTTTCCACAACCAGAAGGGCCAAGGATTGTTGTTACTCTATTTTCATAAATTTCAAGATTGATATCTTTTAGAACCCTTTGTTCTCCATAATAAGCGTTTAAATTTACAATCTTTAAAACTACATTTTCCATTTTTTCTCCACAAATCTTCCAAATAAGTTTATGGATAATACAATTATAATCAATATTGTTGATGCAGCAAATGCCTGATTGTGCCATTCTATATAAGGACTTGTTGCATACACATAAATTAAATATGGTATTGTACTCATTGGTTTAAGTATATTCAAATTTAGGAATTGATTTCCAAATGCAGTAAATAAAAGTGGTGCCGTTTCTCCCATAATTCTTGATATGCCTATCAGAATACCAGTTAGTATTCCAACAGATGCAGAAGGAAGTAGTATTTTTAGTACAATTCTATGATATGGAGCCCCTAATGCATATGCTGCTTCCTTAATCTCAACTGGTATTAAGTTTAAAATCTCTTCAGTTGCTTTTATAACAAGTGGTAACATAATAAATGATAAAGCAATGCTACCTGATAATGCAGAAAAGTGTCTTAATGGTTTAACTATCCATAAATATGCAATAATTCCTATTACAATTGATGGTATTCCTTGAAGTGTATCAACAAGTATTTTTATTATTTCCACATATTTTTTCTCTTTATATTCAGACAAAAAAACTCCTACCAAAATTCCAATTGGTATTGAAATCAGTGCAGAAATTCCAACAATTATAAAACTTCCAATTATGGCATTAAAAATACCTCCACCAACCTCTCCCATCGGTTTTGGCATTGAAAAGATAAATTTTAAATTTATATATTTTATACCCCTTATCAATACAAAATAAACTATCAAAAAGAGGGGAATTATTGATAAAAATGAAAACAATGAAACGAAAGTTCTATATAATTTATCATTAAAAACTCTTTTTTTTATATTATCTTTTTTCATTTCTTTAAAAGGTGAACCTTCTTATTATCAATCTACCAAGAATATTGATAAGCATTGAGATAACAAAAAGAATCAAACCAATTTGAATTAAAGAAGAGGTATAAAGTTTTGTAGTTGCTTCTGTAAACTCGTTTGCAATTAAACTTGCCATTGTTTGTCCTGGTGAGAAAATGCTAACTGGAACTCTATTAGCATTTCCAATAACCATTGTTACTGCCATTGTTTCTCCAAAAGCCCTTCCAAATGAAAGTAAAAAACCCGCAAATATTCCCTTAAAAGAAAAAGGTAAAGTTACAATTTTTAAGGTCTCAAATTCCGTAGCACCTAAAGAAATTGCTCCTTCTTTTACTTCATTTGGAACCATTGAAATAACTTCTTTTCCAATTGATGCTGAGTATGGAATAATCATAATTGATAAGATAATTGAGGCCGTAAAAATACCAACACCAATTGGTTGAACGCCAATTTTTGTTTGAATATTTCTAATAACTGGTGCGAGAATGAAAAGTCCCCATAATCCAACTATAACTGATGGTATTCCAGCAATTAATTCAACAAAAGTTTGGAAAATTTTTGAGATAAATTTATTTTTTAAAATTTCACTTAAAAATATTGAAATTGATAATGAGAAAGGAATTGATATTAGAAGAGATAAAGTTGCTGTAAGAAGTGTTCCTATTATAAAAGGAAGCGCTCCAAATTTATTATTTACAGGACTCCAAGTTTTTGAAAACAAAAAATTAATTCCAAATTCCTTAATTGATGGAATAGAAGAAAAGACAAGGCTTAAGAAAATTCCTGATAAAAGAATGATAATTAACAAACCCAAAAGAAGTAGAATTATTTTAAAAGCCCTGTCTTTTCTCATAATTTATTTATACAATTTATTCAATTGGTTTTCCAGAAAATGTAATACTATTTATATTCTCTTCATTTATTTTTTTAACATTATCAGGGATTTTTGCATAAAGTAACTGTTCATTGTAATCTTGTGCTTCACTATTTATCCATTTTAAAAGTTTGACAAGAGCCTTTGCTCTATCTATATCTCTTCCACCATAATTTTGTTCTTTATAGACAATAATCCATGTGAAACTTGAAATAGGATAACCTTCTGGATTATCAGTATTAACTATAGAGACCCTTGTATCTTTAGGAATGGCAACGCTTGCTGCTTTTGATATAGAGTTAAGATTTGGTTCAATAAAGTTCCCCTTTTTATTTTTAATTAAACCATATTGCATATTATTCTGTTCTGAATAAATAAGTTCAACATATCCAATTGCACCAACTGTCTGCTGTACTATTCCCGCAACTCCAGCATTTCCTTTTCCACCAAGTCCAACCTTCCAATCCAGTGATTTACCTGTTCCCATTTCATTTTTCCAAGTTATACTAACTTTTGTTAGGTAATCACTGAAAACATAAGTTGTTCCACTTCCATCAGACCTATGTGCAACTGTGATATCAAGATCTGGTAAGTTTATATCTGGATTTAATTCTTTTATTCTCGAATCATTCCATTTTGTTATTTTTCCCATAAATATATCTGCAATCAATTCTCCAGAAAATTTTAGTTTAGGATTTTCTGGAAGATTATAAGTTATAACAACTGCACCAAGAGCAGTGGGTATGTGAATTATTTCTGCTAAAGCATTCTTCAGTTCTTCATCACTCATGAATGCATCAGTTGCTCCAAAATCAACAACTCTTTCCATCAACTGCTGTATTCCACCACCAGAACCAATACCCTGATAATTTACCTTAACTTTACTACCTGTTTTTGTGTAATAAATGTCAAACCATTTGTTATAGAGTGGTTGTGGGAAAGTTGCCCCTGCTCCAAGAAGTTCAACTTTTTTTTCTTCACCACTTTTACATCCATAAAATGTAAAGAGTGAGAAGATTAAACCTAATAAAATTAAACTTAATAAGAACTTTTTCATTCACACCTCCTTAAAAGTTCTTCTATAAAAACTATAACTTTCACTGGTTAATTAGGTATAAAAATTTTGTTAAGATTCTGTTAACTTATTGAGGAAGAGTTATTGTAAATTTACTACCCTTACCAACTTCACTTTTTACTTCAATTTTTCCGCCATGTAGAAGCACAATATGTTTTACAATAGATAATCCAAGGCCTGTTCCTCCAAGTTTTCTTGACCTTGATTTATTAACAACATAAAATCTTTCAAAAATCCTATCAATATGCTCTTCGGGTATCCCTATTCCTGTATCAATTATTTCTATAATTACACTACTATTTTTAACAAAATAGTTAATTTTTATTTCTCCTTCTTCAGTATATTTAATTGCGTTGTCTATTAAATTTATAAAAACTTGCTCGAGTTTATAAAAATCTCCTTTCATTTTTGTATCATAGTTATCTATCTCAATTTTTACCTTTAGATTCTTTTCTTTTATCTTTCCTGAAAAAATTTTGATAACATTATTTATCATTTCTAAAAAATCAAATTCTGAAATCTCAAGTTTTATATCTTTGTCTTCAATTTTAGAAAGGGTTAAAAGATCATTTATTATGTTTATCATTCTTTCAATATTTCTTTTTATTATTTCAATATATTTATTTTTACCAATCTCTTCTTCAAGCGTTTCAACAAAACCTTTAATTGCTGTAAGAGGGGTTTTAAGTTCATGCGATGCATCTCTTACAAAATCTCTTTTTACCTCCTCAACTTTTTTAATCAATGAAGTATCAAAAAAAGTGAAAACAAATTCATTTATAGTTAAAAGAAAAAATCCTTTAATTAGATAATTTTTATTATTAATAAAGATCTCTTTTTTAAGAGTTTCTTTTGTTTTTAAAACATTTTTAATAAATTCAATAACTTCAATATTTTTTATAACCTCCCAGTAATATTTGTTTTTAATATCAAATTCTTTTATGATATCTTCAAAAATTTTATTATTAAGAGTTATCAATCCAAATGAATTTGTGACAAGAACACCCTCTTCAATTGATGAGAGAATTGTATTTATTTCAATCTTTTCTTTATTATAAGATTTAATATTTTCTTCAAGTTCATTACTTAAAAGATTTAGATAATGATTTATTTCACCAAATTCATCCCCTTTTTTAATCAAAAATTTTTTACCATAATTTTTTCTTGAAAGTTCTTTTAGAAAATCTTTTATCTCATTCATACTCGAAATAAAATATTTAGAATAATAGATAGATAGAATTAATCCAATTAAAAGACCTATTAATGATATTGATATTATGTGAAGTATGGTTCTATTTATCAAACCATTTAACTCTTTTAATGAAAAACTCACCCTAATAACTAAAATTATATTATTTGATGAATCATAAACTGGTAATGCTACATAAAGCATATTTTCTTTTGTTGAAGTGCTATATCTTATTGATTTTCCAATTTTTCCATTCAAGGCTTCAATAACTTCCTCTCTTGATTTGTGGTTTTCCATTGTGATAGGGTCAAGGAGCGAATCTCCAAGAACAACTCCATCTGGTTTTATCACTGTTAATCTAAACCCCTTTTCTATTTTCAATGATTTTATATATTCATCAATTTTTGTTTTATTTTCAAAAGAAAGTTTTTCTTTTATAGGTTCTTCAAGAGTATATGCAATTTCGAGTAGATTTGATTCATAAATTTTAATTGAACTATTTCTTATATAAATTGTTGAGACAAAAAGTATAAGAATTAGAGGAATAAGAATTGTGAGTAAACTTGATATTAATAATCTCTTTAAAATTTCTCTTTTAAATTTCAAATTTATATCCAACACCTCTTATATTTTTAATATAATCTTTAAAGTGTTTTAGTTTTTCTCTTAAATTTTTTATGTGAACATCAATTGTTCTATCAATAACAATTTTATCCATACCCCAGAGTTCATCAAGAATTTCATTTCTTGAAAGAACTTCACCTCTTTTTTTAATTAAAATTAGAAGAATTTTAAATTCTGTTGATGTTAAATTAATTTTATCTTTATCTATTAAAACCTCAAATTTTTTTGGATAGATAATAAAGTTTTTGTTAATTTTAATAACATCTTTATCCTCTTTAACAACCTCAACTCTTCTTAAAAGAGCCCTTATTCTTGCAATTAATTCTCTTATTGAGAATGGTTTAACAATATAGTCATCAGCACCGATTTCCAAACCCAAAACTCTATCAAATTCTTCACCTTTTGCAGTTAAAATTATAACTGGAAGGTTTTTCCTAATCTCTTTTAATTTTTTTACAATCTCAATTCCATCCATATCAGGAAGCATAAGGTCAATAATTGCAAGATCGATATAATTTTTTTCGACAAATTTTAAAATATCCTCTCCTTTTTGAAAAGCATATGGAATATAATTAGATTTTTTAAGATTAATTTTAATAAGTTCTATGATATCAATTTCATCATCAACAATTGCTATTTTTTCATTCATATTCAAATAAATTATATCAAAATCCATATGTTAAAATTATTATAATGGATAATAATTTAATAAAATTAAAAGAACTTATCGAAAACTCACAGGATATTTATGCAATTACAGGTGCTGGAATTTCAACAAATGCAGGTTTACCTGATTTTAGAGGACCTAAAGGTATTTATAAACAGAAAAACATTGACCCTGATAAAATATTTGATATAAATTATTTTTTGATAAATCCAGAGTATTTTTATAATTTTATAAAAGATTTTATTCAATTTTTGGATAAAATCGAACCAACATTCACCCATAAATTTCTTTTTAAATTGGAAAAATTAAATAAATTAAAGGGATTAATAACTCAGAATATTGATACCCTACATGAAAGAGCTGGAAATAAAAATATAATTACTATCCATGGTTCAATCGAAAAATTTTTCTGTATTGAATGTTTTAAAAATTATAATTTAAAAGAGATCAAAGAAAAAATTTTTAATGAAAAGATACCAAAATGTGATTTGTGTGATGGATTGATAAGGCCTGATATTGTTTTTTATGGTGAAAATGTGAAAAATTATGATCTTGCAGTTAAGTGGGTTTCAAATGCAGATTTACTTTTAGTAATTGGAACAAGTTTAAAGGTTTTTCCCGCATCATATCTACCATCAATAACTAAAGGAAAAGTTGTGATAATCAATAAAGGAGATATATCTCTTTCTCATTTGAATAGATATATTTTTATCAATGAAGATATCGATGAATTTTTTAGTAAACTTGATGAAATTTTAAAACTGGAGGTAAATTATGATTGAGGAGAAAATTAAAAAACTTGGTTATTCTTTAATTGAAGTAACACCACCTCTTGCTTCTTATGTTCCATTCGTAAAAACTAAAAATTTAATTTTTTTATCTGGTGTGATATCTGATAAAAAAGGAAAACTTGGAAAGGATTTAACAACTTTAGAAGGTTATGAGGAGAGTAAAAAATGTGCAATTAAACTTTTATCAAACCTTAAAAGTATCATAAATAATCTTGATAATGTTGTTAGAATAGTTAAAGTTGAAGGTTATGTAAATTCAACTGAATCTTTTGAGGAACAATCTAAAGTGATAAATGGAGCAAGCGATCTTTTAACCAATATTTTTGGAGAAATTGGTAAACATTCAAGAGTTGCAGTTGGTGTAATGAGTTTACCATTGAATGCTTCAGTTGAGATTTCAATGATTGTGGAGGTGAAGGATGAATAGAGATGAAGCAATAAAACTTATAAAAGAAAAATTGAATGATATGAATCTTATTTATCATTCAATATCAGTTGGTGCAATTATGAAAGGTTTAGCAAAAAATTTTGGTGAAGATGAAAATAGATGGGAACTCTGTGGACTTTTACATGATATTGACTATTCTGAAACTAAGGATGACCCATTTAAGCACTCTCTTATTGGCGCAGAATTTTTAAAAAAATTAGGTTTTGATGATGAATTTACAAATGCTGTCGCATCTCATAATGAAAGACATGGAATAGAAAGAGAATCACTTCTTGCAAAATCACTTTATGCTGCAGATCCATTATCAGGTCTTATAGTTGCTACCTCTCTTGTTATGCCTGATAAGAAAATTTCAAGTGTAAAGGTTAGTTCTATTTTGAAAAAATTTAAAACAAAAGAATTTGCAAGAGGTGCTGATAGAGAGCAGATAAAAACATGTGAAAGTGAACTGAATATTCCACTTGAAAAATTTATAGAAATTGCCCTTGAATCTATGAAACAAGTTGGAGAAGAAATTGGATTATAAAGAATTTTTTGTTGATTTAGATATCATAAAATTAAAAATTTTTTTTGATGAAAAGAAAAATAAAATTTTAAAAACTGAAATAATTGATGATAATTTAAGAAATTTTAATAAATCAAAAAATTTTATATCTGAATCAATTAAAAAATATTTTTATGGAGATATAGATAAATTTGATCTTTCACTTATAAATTTTGATGAAATGAGAAATTTTCAAAAAGATACACTTATTAAACTTAGTGAAATTCCAAGAGGAAAAGTTATCACATATAAAGGATTGGCTGAAAGTGTGGGAAAAGAAAAAGCATATAGAGCTGTTGGCACATCATTAGCAAGAAACCCCTTTCCTATTATTATTCCCTGTCATAGAGTTATAAAGAGTAATCTTGATGTTGGAAATTTTGGAAAAAGGATGGATTTAAAGATTAAACTTTTAAAGTTTGAGGGAATAATTTTTCAAAATGATAATTTTATATCAAAAGAATTTGTTTTATAATTTTAATTTATGAAGAAACTATTTTTAATTTTAATATTTTTTTTGATTTTAACAAATCTTTCCTGTAATAGTAATCAAAAAATTTTAAATGTTGGTGTATATATTGACTACCCACCATTTTCATATAAAGAGGAAAATGTTATTAAGGGTTTTAATATGGATTTTCTTGAAATCTGTTTTAAAAAGATGAAATACAAACCAAATTATATTGAAATTGATAATGATTCATTTGAAAAGTTAAAAAATGGTGAAGTTGATGTTTTAATAGGTGGATATCCAATTGCATATAAATATCCAGAAGGCATTTCATTGACTGAGCCATATTTTGATATGTCACTTTATCTTATTTCAAGAATAACAAACCCAATTGGTTCAATAGAAAATTTAAGTGATAAAAAACTTGTTCTATCACTTTACACATTTTCTGAAGAGTTAATTAAAAATGTAAAAAATATAGAAAAAATACCTTATAAAAATTTTAAAGATAGTTTAAAGTTACTTGAAGCTGGTGATATAGATGCAGTTTTAATTGAAAAAGTTTTACTTGATATTTATTCATTAGATGAGAGTAAATTTATAAAAGTAAAAGTATATAATCAAGGGTTAACAATGGTTTTAAGAGAAGATGATGATGTATTAAGATATGAATTTAATAATTCTATATCTAACATATTAAAAACAAAACAATATAAAAATCTAATTTTAAAATGGTTTGAGGAGGAAAGATGAAAAATTTAAATGTTGCAGTTTATGGAACTGGTTCTATGGGAACAGGAATCATATCTTTAATTTTGGAAAAAGGATCGCTAAACTTAGTTGGAGTCATATCAAAAAGAAAAGAAAGGGAGGGGATGGATGTAGGTGAACTTTTAAATGGAAGAAAAACAGGAATAAAAATAAGTAATTCTTTGGATAAGATATTTGAAAAAAATATTGATGTTTTTTTACACGCAACTTCATCAAGAGTATCAGAAATCTATCCTGAAATAATTCCAATACTTAAAAATAAAATAAATATTATAACGATTGCAGAAGAAATGTCTTATCCATGGGTTTCAAACAAAAATCTTGCAGAATCACTTGATAATCTTGCAAGAGAAAACGGTGTTTCTATTCTTGGAACTGGAGTCAATCCTGGATTTGTTCTTGACACCTTAATTATCACATTAACAGGAGTCATGAAAAAAATTGATAGAATTTATGCTAAAAGAGTAAATGACCTTTCTTCCTATGGACCAACAGTTATGAAATCACAGGGAGTTGGGACCACTTTGAAAGAATTTGAAGAAGGTATTAAGAATGGAACAATTGTTGGGCATTTTGGATTTCCTGAATCAATCAATATGATTGCTGATGCACTTAACTTAAAGGTTGATAGAATTGTTGAAACAAGAGAACCAATTATTTCGAATACATTAAGAAAAACAAAATATGTTGAGGTTAAAGAGGGGATGGTTGCAGGCTGTAAGCATATTGCAAGGGGAATAATTGACGGAGTTGAGAAAATTGTTCTTGAACATCCTCAACAGGTATTACCAGAACTTGAAGGAGTTGAGACTGGTGATTATATAAAAATTGAAGGTGAGCCACCTATAAATTTTGTAAACACACCAGAAATTTCTGGTGGAGTTGCAACAATATCTATTGCAGTTAATATGATTCCTCTTGTTTATGATGCAAAACCAGGCCTTCTTACAATGAAAGATCTGCCCATACCAAGATTTTTAAAATGATTTAAATGAGTTTCAAAATTTTAACCTTAATTATCTGGATTTTATGGCTCATAATATACTGGAAAGGTGGTATAAATTTATTATCAATTTTTTTAAGATCTTATAAAATATATTCATACTTTTATGATAAATTTTTTATTATAGGGCTTGTTGTTTTATCAAACATTATGTTATGGAGTGGTTATTTATCTATAAGATTTCAAAATAATTTTATTTATATTATCAAAAGTAATATTTTCACAATTATTGGATTTTTAATGGTTCTGATTGGGGCATTACTATCTTTTTATGGTAAATTGCAAATGAAAACATCATGGAGTGCTTATACAAAACCAAATCATGAAATAGTAATAATAGATAAAGGACTTTATTCAATAATAAGACATCCAATTTATCTTTTTTCTATTATCATGACTGTTGGAACCATGTTTGTCTTTCCCTTCTGGTTTAATTTTATTTGTGGTTTTATGATGATTCTATTGTATATTTTTAAAATAGATTTTGAAGAAAAAATGCTTAAACAAGAGATTAACGGATATATTGAATACACAAAAAAAGTAAAATATAGATTAATACCTTTTATTTTTTAAAAATCATTATTTATAAAGGTTTTTTTGATTATTGACTAAAATTTGTTAGGGTTGTAAATTTAAATAAAAGGTTAATCTTAGGAGGAATCATGGAAAGAAAAATAGATTTAACCCCACAGGCGAAACTTGTTCTTGAAAAGAGATATCTAAAAAAGAATGAAAAGGGCGAAGTTATAGAAACTCCTTTTGAAATGTTTGAAAGAGTTGCAAGAGTAATATCAAATGTTGATAGATTCTATAACAAAGATGTTGACATCGAAAAAACTTATGAAAATTTTTTAGATGTTATGGTTAATCTTGAGTTTCTTCCAAACTCACCAACTTTAATGAATGCTGGAAGAGAACTTGGGATTCTTAGTGCATGCTTTGTTTTACCTGTTGGTGATTCTTTAAATGAAATTTTCGATTCAGTAAAATATACAGCATTAATCCATCAAGGAGGAGGTGGTTGTATAAGAAAAGGTTCAAAAGTTATAACATCTTTTTGTGGTGTTGAAGAAATTGATAAAATTTATAAAAAAATTCTCTTAAAAGGATATAAAGAAGAAATTTATCCTCCAAATGGAAAATATATTGATATTAATAATTTAAATATAAACACCCTATCTTTTAATTCCAAAACCTTTAAATATGAGAAGGATAAAATAACAAAAATATGGAAATATTATATTCCAAAGAATAAAAGTTTTACAATAGTTCTTGAAGGAAAAACTGAAATAACAACATCAGAGTGGCACCCATTTATTGTTTATAATAATGGTGAAATTGTTGAGAAACAAGCAAAGGATATAAATGTTGGAGATTTAATAGTTGGGCCAAATGAATCTTTAATTGAAAATTATCTTTTCACTGAAAATAGGGATGGTATTTCAACAGATTTATCATACTTAATTGGATATTTCTTGGGTGATGGTTCATTATCCAAAACCAAAAATGGATTAAGAATAAGATTTTTCGATTCTTCAAAAGAATTCCTTGAAGAAATTGCAAATATTATATATAAATTAACAGATAAAAAATATACAGTTCAAAGAGACAAAAGAAGTAAAAATAATTATGTTTTAACAATTTATGACAAAGATTTGATAAGTAAAATAATTAGTTTAACAGAAATTGAACCTAGTTCAAAAAGCCTTATTATAAGAATACCTGAATATTTATATAAGAGTAATATCGAGAACATATTTTCATTTTTAGCAGGTCTTATTGATTCAGATGGATATGTTGATAAAAATAAAAAGAGAATAACTTTTTCAACAGCCAGCCAAAAAATGAAAGAAGACCTTATCTATGCTTTATCACTTTTAGGATTTAAGTTCTTAATAAGAAAAAGAATACCAAAAAAGAAAAACTGGAATATAATGTGGGAAATTTCTATAACAGGAATTGATGAACTTGAAAAGTTTGATAGAACTATTGGAAAATATTTAAAAAATAAAGAAAGATTAGAAAGAATTAAAAACCATATTAAAAAAAACTACTCTTCTAAAAAAGGAAATATCTCCTTTTCTTTTTTTGAAGATATTTTAAATAAAGTTGGTATAGAAACAAATTCTACTGAAATTCATAGAAAATCTATTAAAATTGGAAATAATTATTTCTTCCTTTCAAGATGGAAAGAAAAAAATATCGTTAGTTTAAATAAAGTTTTATTTCTAATCGATGAAATTTTAAAACTTAATATTGAAGATAAAACAAAAGAAAATTTAAGAAAACTGAAACTTATTCTTCCAACCTTAAAACAAGTTAAAAAAGTGATTAGAGGGAAATATGAAGGCGAATTTTATGATTTTACAGTTGAAAAGAACAATAACTACCTTGCTGGTATAAATGGATTTGCTCTAATTCATAATACTGGGTTTTCGTTTTCGAAGTTAAGACCAAAGGGTGATGTTGTTAAATCAACGATGGGTGTTGCTTCAGGTCCGATTTCATTTATGGAGGTTTTTGACAAAGCAACTGACACAATCAAGCAGGGAGGGGTAAGAAGAGGAGCTAATATGGGAATTTTAAGGATTGATCACCCTGATATTCTTGATTTTATAACAGTTAAAGATAAACCGGGAGTACTAACAAATTTCAATATTTCAGTTGCAGTGACTGACTATTTTATGAGGAAATATTTAAATGATGAAGAATATGAATTGATAAACCCAAGAGATGGAAGAGTAACAAAAAAATTAAGAGCAAGAGAAGTTTTTGATATGATTGTTGAACATGCATGGAAGACAGGTGACCCTGGAATAATTTTTATAGATAATATTAACAAATCTAATCCAACGCCTCACATTGGAGAAATAGAATCAACAAACCCCTGTGTTACTGGAGATACATTGATCACAACAAATAAAGGACTTATAAAAGCAAGAGATCTTAAAGAGGGAATGATTATATGGAGTGGAAAAAAATGGAATGAAATAAAAGAAGTTATAAATAATGGAATCAAAAAAGTTTATAAAATAACTCTTGAATCTGGGATAAGTTTAAAAATAACAAAGGATCATAAATTATTTACAGAAAGTGGTTGGAAGAAACTTGAAAATATAAATATAGGCGAAAAAGTTTTTGTAGCATTAAACACTCCAGAAATTTCATTTAATAGTAACAATGATGAATTTTTTGAATTGATTGGATATTTTATTGGAGATGGCTCACTAAGTAATTCAAATCATGTTAGCCTTCATATCGGAAAAGAAGAGAGTTTAATTTCACACTTTGCTCCTATTCTTGAAAAATTTTCAGGTTCATCTTATATAGTCGAAAGAGATAATCAATTTATTATTGACACACATAGAAAAAAGTTTGCTGAGGAAATAAGGAATATTTTTAATATTGAAGTGAGTGAAAGTAATAAAAAAGAGATACCAGAAAAATATCTTCAAATTGATACAAATTCAACAAAGGCATTATTAAGAGGAATTTTTTCTTCTGATGGTTCAGTTTATGATTCTAATGGCACAGTTACAATAGCACTATCTTCATCATCAAAAAAACTTTTAAATGATGTTCAACAACTCCTAATTTATATTGGTATACCCTCTACATTGACAAAAGAGAAGGATAAAGAAATTAAAAATATTAAAGGAAAAGAATATGAAACAAAAGGAACATATAGAATTATTATTTCTGGAGAAAGAGCAAAACTTTTTTATGAAAAAGTTGGCTTTATTGGAACTAAAAAAGAAAAATTTGAAAATCTTATAAAGGGAAGAAAGTTACATAAGACAATAAATAATTATGAATATCAGAAAATTATTAGTATTGAAGAAGATGGTGAAGAAGAAGTTTTCGATATCAAGGCACCAGATGATTATACTTGGATAACAAATGGTGTATTAAGCCTAGATTGTGGTGAGCAACCTCTTTTACCTTATGAGTCATGCAATCTTGGGTCAATAGATGTTTCAAAATTTGTTAAAGATGGAAAAATCGATTATGAAAGATTAGGCAAAGTTGTAGAGATAGGTGTACATTTCCTTGATAATGTTATAGATATTAACAAATATCCTTTCAATAAAATCGAAGAGATGACGAAACTAAATAGAAAAATTGGCCTTGGAATAATGGGTTTTCATGATTTATTAATAAAATTAAAAATACCATATGATTCAGAAGAGGCAATTAATATTGCAGAAGAGTTGATGTCTTTTATAAGTAAAAAGGGATGGGAAAAATCTGAAGAAATTGCTGAAGAAAGAGGAGTTTTCCCTGCATGGAAAGGAAGTGTCCATGAAAAAAACGGAAAAAAAGTTAGAAACGCGACAGTTACAACAATAGCACCAACAGGTTCTATAAGCATAATTGCAAATTGTTCTTCTGGAATTGAGCCAATATTTGCTCTTGCTTATAAAAGACAAGTAGCAATTGGTGAATGGTATGAAATTAACCCTCTTTTTGAAAAAGAGTTAAAAGAAAGAGGAATATATTCTGAAGAATTGATGGAAAAAATTTGTGAAGAAGGAAGTGTAAAACATTTTGAAGATATACCAGAAGATATTAGAAGAATTTTTGTTACAGCCCATGACATTGAACCAGAATGGCATTTAAAAATCCAATCTGCATTCCAGAAATATGTTGATAATGCAGTATCAAAAACTGTTAACTTAAGAAATGAAGCAACAATTGATGATGTAAGAAAAATTTACCTTTTAGCATATGAACTTGGACTTAAAGGCGTAACGATTTATAGAGATAGGTCAAAAGAAGTTCAGGTTCTAATTAAGGGTAAAGAAGAAAAGGAAGAAAAAGAGGAAACAAAAGGTGCTAAATTGACTCCAAGACCAAGACCAGTTATTACATATGGTGCAACAATAAAGATGAAAACTGGATGTGGTAATCTTTATGTGACAATAAATGAGGATGAAAATGGAATATGCGAAGTTTTTTCAACACTTGGAAAAGCAGGTGGTTGTGCTGCGTCTCAAACAGAAGCAATCTCAAGACTTGTTTCTCTTTCATTAAGGTCAGGAGTTGCACCTGAACCAATAATCGAACAACTTAAAGGAATAAGATGCCCAAATCCTATCTGGCAGGATGGAGAAAAAATTCTTTCTTGTGCTGATGCAATTGCTAAGGCAGTTGAAAAATATCTATCCATGAAAACTGAAGAAAAAAAGAAGCTTTCATTTTCAGAAGAAAAAATTGAGGTTTCTTCTGAAGTAAAACCAAAAGAAGAAAAAGAAAGAGAAGAAAAGCCACAGATTATTGAAGGGATTGAATCACCAATTTGTCCTGAATGTGGTAGTATCATGATAAGTTTAGAAGGATGTTGGACCTGTCCAAACTGTGGTTATTCAAAATGTGATTGATGAAAGAAAATGTAGATTTACTGATTTATAATATAAAAGAGATAGTTACACCAGAACCTCCTTATCCAAAAAAAGAAAATTCAATAAAAAATGTTTTAATTCTAAATGATTATGCAATAGCAATAAAAAATGGTAGATTTTATGATATATCATCAAATGAAAAAATTAGAGATTTATATGAAAGTAACCAGGAAATTGATTTAAAAAATGAAAATATAGTTCTTCCAGGATTTGTTGAACCACATACTCATCTTGTGTTTGGCGGTTCAAGAGAGGATGAATTTTTATTAAGATTACAGGGTGTAAGTTATCTTGAAATACAGAAAAAAGGAGGAGGGATAAGAAAAACAAAAAAAGATACATTTTTAATTCCAAAAGAAAAATTAATCGATGAAAGTAAAAAAAGATTGGATATTGGAATGAATTATGGTATCACTACATTTGAAATAAAAAGTGGATATGGTTTAGAATTAGATAAAGAAATTTACCTATTAGAAATCATAAATAAGTTAAAGGAAGAAAGTAAAGTAAAAATAGTACCTACATTTCTTTTGCATCTTTTACCAGAAAATGAAGATTTAAATTTTTTCTTAAATAAACTTTTCAATCTTTTACCCTTAATAAAAGAAAAAAATTTAACTGATAATATTGATATTTTTATAGAAAAAGGTGCTTTTGATATAGAAACAAGTGATAAAATTTTAAATAAGGTAAAAAATCTCAATTTTAATATCTTTCTACATATAGACCAGTTCAGTGATATTAATGGAGCTAACCTTGCTATAAAATATAATGTCAATTCAGTTGCTCATATTGATTTGACAAAAGAAGAAAAACTTTATGAATTTGGATATAAAAATATTGTTGGAATAATTTTCCCTCTCGAAAGATTAATCTTTTCAAAAGAGAGAGAAAGAGGAAGAGAAATAATTGATGCAGGAATCCCTTTATCAATTTCAACTGATTTTAATCCTGGAACATCACCTTCACTTAATTTTCCTTTAATAATTTCTCTATCAGTTATAAGAGAAGGATTAACAGTTGAAGAAGCAATAAATGCTTCAACTATAAATTCTGCTTATGCTTTGAATCTACATAATGAAATTGGTAGTATAGAGAAAGGTAAAAGAGCAGATTTAATAATTTTTGAACTTGATTCATATAAAAAAATTCCATATTTTGTTGGTATGAATTTCATAAAATATGTGATAATTAATGGAGAGGTGAATAGAATTGTTTGATAAAGATAAGATAAAAAAAGCAGTTGAACTTATTATTGAAGCAATAGGTGAAGATAAAAATAGAGAGGGTTTAAAGGAAACACCAGAAAGAATTGCAGATATGTATGAGGAGATTTTTAAAGGTTTATATGAAGATGCAAGAGAACATCTTAAAAACGGATTCATTGAAGAGAAGCATCAGGAGATGGTTATTTTAAGAAATATTTCATTTTTTTCAATGTGTGAACATCATTTTTTGCCATTTTATGGGAAGGCACATGTAGGTTATATACCTTCAGGAAAACTTGTTGGAATTTCAAAAATAGCAAGGGTTGTTGATACTCTCGCAAAGAAACCTCAACTTCAGGAGAGATTAACAAGTGAAATTGCTGATACCATTTTCGATGAAATAAAGCCACTCGGTCTTGGTGTTGTTCTTGAAGCAGAGCATCTTTGTATGATTATGAGAGGTATAAAGAAACCTGGTAGCATGATAGTTACATCTGCAATAAGGGGTGGTTTTAGAAAATATGCATCAACAAGAAGTGAATTTCTCTTTTTAATTTCAAGGGGAAAAGACGAATTTGATGGTTAGATTAATATCAATTGAAGAAAAAGATATAGAAAAATTTTTAGAAGATATGAATGTTCACCCTATTGGAATTTCCATTATGAAAGATAAAATGGTTTTAAAAGTAATCAAGGTTGATGAAATAGATAATAGAGGAGCAAACATTTTAAAACAGGAAATTCTTTCTTTAGGTGGAGATTGCGCTTTACCTCATGATACATATAATCTTTCATCAGGAAAATCAAAATGCATAATTATTGGAACACTAAGTCAATATAAAAAGTTAATTCCAAAGTTAAAATTACAGCCCTTTGGTTTGAAAAATCTTGCAGAAGAATTAGAAAAGGTTCTTTCCAGTGAAAAAATCAAAAAAACTTTAGTTAAAGATAAAATTTTTGAATGGGGAAAGAAAACTTTTATTATGGGAATAGTAAATCTTACTCCCGATTCTTTTTCAGGAGATGGTTTTTATGGAGAAAGATTTATTGATAATGCATTAAACTATGCAACCCTTCTTGTAGAGTGGGGAGCAGATTTAATTGATATTGGTGGTGAATCTACAAGACCGAATTCTGTTGAAATAACAGTTGAAGAAGAAAAGAAAAGAGTGTTGCCTGTTTTAAGAAGAATGGTAAAAGAACTTGATGTTCCGATATCAGTTGATACAAGTAAACCAGAAGTTGCAGAAGAGGCATTACATATTGGTGCAAGTATGATAAATGATACTTGGGGATTAAGAAGAAGTGAAAAAATGGTTGAGTTGATAAGAAAATATAATGTCCCTGTTGTTATTATGCATTCTATAGATGGAAAAGGAGGTAAGCCTCCTGAAAATTATTATAAAGATTTGATATCAGATATTATAGAATTTTTTAAAGAAAGAATTAATTATGCCATTAACTCAGGAATAAAAAAAGAAAATATAATACTTGACCCTGGAATAGGGTTTGGCAAGGGTTTAAAAGAAAATATTGAAATTATTAAAAATATAGATATTTTTAAATCTTTAGGATATCCAATTTTAATTGGACCAAGTAGAAAAAGTTTCATTGGAGAGATTCTTGACCTTCCACCAATTGAAAGAGTTGAAGGTACAATTTCTATTATCTGTGCAGCAATTGAAAGAGGAGTTGATATTGTAAGAGTTCATGATGTTAAAGAGGTTAAAAGGGCTGTTAAAGTCTATGATAAAATTATAAGGAGTGGTTATGAAGATATCTCTTAAAGGTATGGAATTTTATGCATATCATGGAGCACAAAAAGAAGAAAGAGTAATTGGCCAGAGATTTTTAGTTGATATTGAGTATGAAATTGAAAAACCACAAAAAGATGAACTCACTGAGACTGTTGATTATACAGAGATATATAGTAAAACAAAAAATATTATTGAAAATTTTAATTTTAAACTTCTTGAAACTCTTGCAAATGAAATTGCTATAAAAATATTTGAAGACAAAAGAATTAAAAATTTGAATGTGAAAGTGATTAAATATTCACCCCCCATCAAGGGAATCTTAGAAAATGTAAGCGCTGAAATTAACCTTAAAAGATGACTCTTGTTTTTTTAGATATAGAAACAACAGGTCTTGATCCATTATTACATAAAATAATTGAGATTGGTTGCGCAAAAGTAGAGAATGGAAAAGTCTATGAAACATTTTCAAGATTGATTGATCCAAAAGAATCTCTTTCTTATGAAATAAAAAAAATCACAGGAATAAGTGAATATGATATTTTTGAAGAAGGAGTTGAATTGAATACTGCATTAGAGGAATTTATTGATTTTATCAAAGATTATCCCTTAATTGGTCATAATGTTATTTCTTTTGATATACCTTTTATAGAAAGATATTTAGGAAAAAAGTTAAAAAATAGAGTTTCTGATACACTTATAATATCAAAATTTTTAGCACCAAATTTAAAATCACACTCTCTAAGAAATGCTCTATCTTTTTTTGGAGTCGAATCATTTGAAAAACATAGGTCTCTTGAAGATACTTTTCTAACTATTAAACTATGGGAAATTTTAAAAGAAAGAGGAAGAACAATCGAAAAAAGTTTTATTAAAAGTTATGCTGAAAAGATGTTTAAAGAAGATATCAAAACTTTAAACGCATTTTATGTATTTATTGAAGATTTATGAAAGAGCCACTTTCAATAATTTTAAGACCAAAGAATTTTGATGAATTTATAGGGCATAAAGAAATCTTGACAGATTCTTTTAAAGAAAAAATAAAAAAAGGAGACATCCCTCATATAATAATATGGGGACCACCTGGTTCTGGAAAAACAACTTTATCTGAAGTTATAAAAAATGAAAGTAAATTAAATTTTGTAAGAGTTTCAGGTGCAGAATCTGGAATAAAAGAGTTAAGAGTTATAATTCTCAATGCAATAAAAGAAAAAGAATTTTTTCAAAAAAAGACGATTCTCTTTATAGATGAAATTCACAGATTAGATAGAAAAGAACAAGATTTTTTACTCTCTTTTGTTGAAAAAAAGGATATAATTTTAATTGGAGCAACAACAGAAAATCCATATTTTACATTAGTTTCCCCACTTCTATCGAGATGCTTTTTGATAATTTTAGAGCCATATAATTTTGATGAGATGAATGAAATTCTTGATAATTGTTTAAGATATTTAAAAAATATTAAAATGGATCAAGATACAAAAAAATATTTAATTGAAATTTCATATGGAGATGCAAGATTCATCTTAAATGTTCTTGAGAGTTTAAAAGATGAGTTTGGTGATAATGAAGTGAAAATTAATTATGAAGATATAAATAAATTTCTTTCAACCAAAAAAATAAAATTTGATAAAAAAGAAGAGCATTATAATTTGATTTCAGCACTCATAAAAAGCATAAGGGGAAGTGATCCTGATGCAGCACTTTATTATCTAATGAGGTTAGTAGAGGGTGGCGAGGATATAAAATTTATAACAAGAAGGTTGATTATTCTTGCAAGCGAGGATATTGGGCTTTCTGACCCTATGGCACTTGTAATTGCAAATTCTGGATTAGAAGCAGTTGAAAGGGTTGGTCTTCCTGAAGCAAAATTAATTTTAACTGAAGTTGTTTTATATCTTTCAAAAGCACCAAAGGATAACAGGGTATTAAGGTCTATGGAAAATGCAGTTGAAGTCGTTGCAAAATTTGGAGAACTTCCAGTTCCTCTTTTCTTAAGAAATCCAGTTACCAAGGGTTTAGAGAATCTTGGTTGGGGAAAGGGTTATAAATATCCTCATGACTTTCCAGATGAAAAAATTCAATATTTACCAGATGAAATTAAAGATAAAAAAATTTTTGAAGATAAATAGATTATAATAAAAATATATGGATTTAAAGAAGATAACAAAAAAGGAATTTGAAGAAAAAGTCATAAAAGAGAAAGAAAAAGTCGTTGTTAAATTTACCGCTGATTGGTGTATGCCATGTAAAATGATCGAGCCACATCTTAAAAAACTATCAAAAGAATTTGATGGAAAGATAAAATTTTATGAAGTGGATGTTGAGGATGAAGAAAATTCAGAACTTGTTACAAAATATGAGATAACAAACCTTCCAACACTTCTAATTTTTAAGGAAGGTAAAATTATTTCTTCAATTGTTGGCTTTTTAACTTATAATTCACTTAAAAAAGAGATAGAAAAGATTTAAATAAAAAAAGGAGACCAAAATTGGTCTCCTTTAAATTTCTCTATTTTTAATT
>JBAMLT010000215.1:0-2915 GCA_039793425.1 Caldisericota bacterium | reverse complement strand
AATAGAAGAAAAATTAAACTTTATAGAATTAATTAATTTAATAGCTGGCAAATCTCTCAATATTGATTTTAAAATGATCTCAAAAATACTAAGTGATTATATAATGGAGCCGATCTCCATATTTTCATATATTATGAAACATGAAAATAATAAAAAATCAAAGGGTATTATCAAAACCTTAGGTTTTGAAAATATAGAGAAAATTGAAGAATTAATAAATTACGAGTATGAAATTAAAAAACACAAAAGAGGTGAAAAAATTATGGATGATTTAAAAGAATTAGCGAAATCAGCAGTTGCCTTAAAAAGACCAGGGTTCAGTTCGAGTGAAAGAACTTGGATGCTAAGAGACTCTTTGGAAGCTCTTGAGAAATGGAGTTCATTCGATAAGTCATCAGATAGAAACGACATAGAAAAAATGAGGGAAATAATAGAAGGAGTGGTTTATAAAGGTTTAAAAAGTGAGTATAATGTGCCGAAAGAAAAAGTTGAAGACTTTGCAAACTCATTAGTAAAATTTCTGAAAAACCATTTTAACGGAAAAATACCTACAGGATCAATTAGATCTTATTTAATAAATGCCTTTGAATTTGAATATATAGTAGAATATAATTATTCAAGCTCCAAAAAGGAGGATTGATAAAATGAGCAAAATTGATGAAATAATAGAAAAAGGGTTATTAGCAAGAAATATAGAAGAAATAGACCTGAGAAAAAACACCGGAATATTTGTAAAAATAGCAATAATATCAGAAACAACATCCCACCTAATAATAAGGAATAATGAGCCTACAGAGACTACTTCTGAAGAATTTTTTGGTGATGAAAGAGTAGTAATCCCAGCAAGCAAATGGAGAGGGGCAGAAAGGTCATTCATACTCTCTTGGCTTAGACGAATAGATGGAATAATCCCTAAAGAATATGAAAGAAACGCTGTGCAAAAAAAGAATCTTTTAAAAAATCCTATAAGTTTGCTTTTTGGTGATTCGAGCACTGGCCAAAATAAAGAAGCAACTTCAATAGCTTCAAGAAATTACTATGATTGGTCTTTTAGTTTTGAACCTCTTCCAGAAATAACTGAAAGACTTGTTCATAACTCTTTATCAGATTCAGGAACTATTCTTATGGATGAGAAGGGACAAGTTCAGCCTAATGCAATTTATAACACACAGTATATAAAACCAGGAGTTAAATTTGTACGTTTTGTAACTCTTGAAAATGTGTCAAAAGAGCTATTAATTCTTCAACTTATAGCTATTATTGGAACCACAAGATATGGTGCTAGAACATCTATATTAGGAGACAATGTTAAAAATAAAGTAATAGCAATAGGATTTTCAAAATCTGACAAACCTGTTTCATCATACACAATTATGGAAGCCTTATGGAATAAAAAATCTAATAACATAGAAGAGGAAGTCATTAAACAAATGAAATATTCATACGGAGATGATTTATTGATACAAGATGATATTGAAAATTTTCTTTCAGAAACAAAAGAAGTAATGAAAAACAAAGATATTTTAAAAAATATCTGCAAGTTAATAGTACAAAAGATGGATTCTGATTGGAAAGAATTTTTTGGAAGAAGCTGAGATTATGAATATACAAAAATTACGTCTCATTACCTTATCACCATTAAATTATTATTACACTGAGGCTGGTAGCGGGATGCTTCCATCTAATTTTATCGGCGATATTGCACTGAAATATGCATTATTGCATCAACTTGGATTAGATAACTTTTTCCAGCCAGGAAAAAGGAATCCTACATATCAAGAAGATTTAGTTCCTTATAAATTTTGGTTTACAGTTGCTATGCCACCATTTTTTTCTATAGGAAAAGGAGAGAGTACACCTGAGCTCACGAAACCTATAAAAAGAAATACAATGCAGGGTATTGATTATAATGGTACAAATGTACATCCTCTAGTAAGAACCGGTAGCATAATGTACAAAAATTTTTACTTTCAGCAATTTATTAAACCAGGAAATATTTTTTATTCAATTTTGATTTCAAAGGAACATCTAGAGTTGCCACAAGTACTTCGGTTGGGAACAGGAAAAACAGGGATGGTTAAAATTGAAATAGTAGAGAATATAGATATCAAGCCATATATTAATCTTTATACAATAAAAAATATATTGAAAAAGGATGAAATTTATAAAAGATTATCAAAAAGGGAATTTACATACTTCGAGCACTTTTTACTTCAATATTTTGTAGTAGGACCAGTTTCAATGAAAGATATAGAAGAATCATATGGAGGTTATGTTTAAAATATGATAGAGCTTAAATTAAAGGCTCAGTATATAAATAGAGATTTTCAAGATAAATTAAAAGAATTTTATAAAAATAATGAAAAAAGAGTTCTCATTTTGGATGCTCCTACAGGATCTGGAAAAACCTTTAGCTTTAAATTGTTGAATGAATACCAATCATTATCTTTTTTGGTATTACCAAACAATCTTTTAATAGAAGAAAAATACAATGAATTTCTCAAATACTTTGATAAAGATAATTTGGCAAAACTTTCTAAAAAAGATTTACTTGAATATATAGATAAAAATGGATATACATTCAATTCAGAAACTCTTGTATATGCTTTACAGGATTTATTAGAGAACAAAAAATTAGTAATTACAAATCCTGCATTACTTTTTTTAATATTTTATAATTTTTATTGGCATAAAGCAGGGCATAAAAAGGGTAGCCAAATTACAGAACTTTTATTGAGAGGTCTTGGATCAATTATATTTGATGAGATTCACGTTTATTCATATGATCAATTGAATAGAATTCTATCATTGAATCTTGCCCTTTTTGAAAAAATAAAATTTGTTTACAGTTCTGCTACTATCCCTTATAATATATTGGATTCATTTAAAAATATCATAGGAGAAAAAAAATTTGA
>JBAMLT010000214.1:2635-2963 GCA_039793425.1 Caldisericota bacterium | reverse complement strand
AATATACGGCTGGGATGTGTGTTTTGACCGCTTGTCTCTTGGAAAGATTGTTGAGATAATAAATACGCTGTTTTCAAATTGAAATTAAGAGATTTCGCTCAGTTCAATCTCTCCATCCTTTGCTATCGCTCTAAATATCTCATTTGTTTCGTTGTTTTTCAATATAAACTCGTGCTGTCTTAATGAATTCATCAAATCCTGCAAATTCGCAATTCCAAAAGTATTCCATGCGTTTGAATATCTTGGAAATCTTCCTAAAATCAAAATGTCTGCTCCATTTACAAGTGCAGTTGCTATCCATCCTTTCAATTCTTTCATTGAAAATATC
>JBAMLT010000214.1:1814-2625 GCA_039793425.1 Caldisericota bacterium | reverse complement strand
AGCATAAGGATATAAACTATTAATATCATAAATGAAAATATCATTATCATATTTGCTTTCCTTCCAGCACTCAATAGATTTTTCAGCATATTTACAACGTATTTGTGGCTTGCGTTCAAATACAAATCCAAATCGTCTATATAGACAACGCAGTTTCCATTTTTAATTTTTGCCAAGAATTCTATTAAAGCGTTTTCATCAGTTCTTTCAGCATATACTATTTTCGCTCCTTTCTTTTCAAGTTTGTTCCAATATTGATCTGCTTCTGTCTTTGTATATGCTAAAACAAACACTTTCCAGTTTTTGTCAAGTGCTTTTTCCAGCATAGTCTCTACAAAGTAAGTCTTTCCATAGTGAGACGGAGCACTAACAACAATCCTTCCATTATCCGCATTTATAATCTCATTCATTTTTATCACCATATTTTTCAATTATCTCCTTTATCTTTGCTTTGTCTCTGTTTTCGTATGCTTTTATCAACTGGCTTAATTCTTCAAATGTCTTTATAAATCCAACATCAACTGGCTTTTTGCTGAATGCTTCAAACTCAATAAATCTTTTTGTTTCTTTTGGTTTTTGTGGCAATTTTGGTATAATTATTTGTTTTTGACTTTCTTGTTCTTCTACGAAGTTTTCATACTCTTCATATCTTCCAATAATTGCGTTTTCTTTTTTATCATACACAATAACGTCATTTCTATACAATACATGATGCTTTTCTCCATATTCAAATCTAAATACATCAATATTTATCGTGTTTATAACAACTCTATTAGTTTCATCTTTTTCTCCTAATATTCCAGTAATTTTT
>JBAMLT010000214.1:0-1804 GCA_039793425.1 Caldisericota bacterium | reverse complement strand
TATGAATATTCAATAACTTTAATTTTAACTCCATCCAATAAGCCAATATTAAGCTTATCATAAAATTCATAATTTTTCTTTCTGTATCCGCTTCTTAACGTTTTATAAAATTTTTCATAATATTCCATTATTTCGTCTTCTGCATCTCTGCCAAAAATAATATCATCTTCTTCATCTTCACTTTCTACATATTTTGAAAGTTTTTGAATATACTCCTTCTTTTTTTCTTCTTTTTCAACAATTTTCTTCATATAATAATGATGTATATGCTTTGCAACTTTATAAATTTCATATTTCAAATCATCAGCATATTTGTTTATAACAAACAAATCATCTAAATCTGCTTGTTTTTCTATGTATTTGTTTGCCAGTCCACAAAGTTCTATATAATCTTTATAATATTTTAGAGTTTGAGATTTTTTCTCAAATTCTTCATAACTAACATAATATGGCATGATTTCTTCATATTCTTCTTTTAATCTTTTTAGTTTTTTCATATCAGCAATGAAATCTGGATTTTCTAAATTCTCTTTTACAAGTTTATCAATTTCTTTGTCTAACTTTTGAATTTTTGTCTCTATTATCTTTATTTCATTTCTTTTATAAAACAAAAATACTGCCAACACAACGATTGAAAGTGCTATTACATATAAAGCATAAGTTTTATATTCAATAATAAACATCGCTGTTATTAAAAGAGAAACAAATATCTCGGCATATTCGCCAATCAATGAAATTAAGCCGAGTATAATAAAAAGTATTATTCCTACAATAAGATGATGTGAAAAATATGAATAAATTAGCATTGCCACTAACAAAATCGCTGTTATGTAATCCAAATTTTTATATGTGCTTTCATATATCTTTTTCAACATTTCTCTTTGTTTTTCTACATAACTCATTTCATCTTCATCAGTTTTTTCATACTCATCTCTAATTTTATCTGTTCTTTTCTCGTATTCTTCTTTAAAATGTGGTATTGCTTTCTTAACAACATCATTTTTATCTTCTCTCATTTCTCTCAATTATTATATATGTAAAATCATATTTAAATATTATTGTTTCTAATTACAACTCTCTGTTTTTGTCTTCAATTCTTGATTTGATTTCATCTATAATACCAAATTTCATCAATTTAAACTTTGTTTTAAGGAATTTTTTTATTTTCTTGTTTAATTCCTTATCATTTTTGGCTGTCAATATTATGTTATTCTCATTTTTTTCCAAATATTCAAATAAGTTGAAATCTTCGCTATTTCCAATACTTTTTCTTAAATAATCAGCAAGTTTGTAGTATTTTGTCTCATATACTCTATTCAAAAGAAAAGTCTTCAAATCTTTATATGTGAATATCTTCATAATATCATCTCAAATTTTGCTTTCAATCTCTTCATCATATTTCCATTGTTTTAATTCATCAACTGCTTTATTCATCGTCTGCATTATTTTGAAATCATAAGAGTTTGCTATTAACTTTAATTTTTTCGCATTTCTACTCATATCTGTCAAGTCGCTTGAAAACATTAAGAGTATCTTCTCTGCTAAATCTTTATAATCATTATGATCGAAGACAATTCCATTTTGAGTGTCATTTACAAAGTTGTTGAATTCGCTGTCAATCAAAACTGGAATTCCATTAGACAAACAACGAAGTTCTTCATTTGGAAAAGAAAACTTTCTTGGAATTATTATTGAGAATTTATACTTTTTGACTTCTGTTGAATTTGAAAACACAAAATAATCATTAAGTTCATTTTTCTCTATTTGCTTTTGGAAATAATCAAAATCTTTTCCATTTGAAATC
>JBAMLT010000213.1:725-2966 GCA_039793425.1 Caldisericota bacterium | reverse complement strand
TATAAAACACGGAGGCATAGAAAGTTTTTGTTTGGGCTTAGCAAAAAATCTTGCCAATTTAGGATATGATGTAACTATTTGTAGTGGTTCTCCCATAAATGTTGAATTGCCACATAATGTAAAAATTTTAACCTTTCCTTTCATCCCCAGAGAAAAATTTCCAGATTTTGGTTCTCGTTTCAAAAAATTTATGGAAAGACTCTCTTTTGCATATTCTGCATTATCGACTTTAAAAAATGATAAATACGATTTTTTCTGTATTTTTAAGCCATATGATATCCCTGTCGCTTTATTTATAAAAAAAATAATGAAATGTAAGATAATATTTTTCTCTGGAGGGACAGAGTTTTATCCTGGATATGGCTGTTTTGTCAAAAAGTTAGATTATTTTTTCTCATGTAGCAATTTTAATGCTTCTCAAATAGAAAAATATTGCCATATTAAACCTGTAGTGCTTCCCAATGGGATTGATACTCAGGTTTTTAAACCTATTCAACCTGATTTAGAAATAAAAAACTCCTTAGGAATAACCAATGAAAAGGTCATAATAAGCGTTTGTAGACTTGTGGGCTGGAAAGGGCTTCAATATAGTATTAAAGCTGTAAATAAAGGAGTTCACAATGGATATAATCTGAAATATTTAATAATTGGTGATGGAGAATATAGAAAAAATCTTGAAAAATTAGTAAACAGCTTGAAAATTGATGATAGGATAATTTTCTTGGGAAATAAAAATAATTTTGAATTGCCCAAGTATTATTCAATATCAGATATTGCAATATTTCCAAGTATAGCCAATGAAACATTCGGAATATCTATTGCAGAGGCTATGGCATGTGGAATTCCTGTAATATCAACAACTGTAGGAGGAATTCCTGAAGTAATAGGAGATGCTGGTTTTTTAGTGCCTCCTTGTGATGAAGATGCTATTTTAGATAAAATAAAATTTTTGATTGATAACGAAAATTTTAGGATTGAATTAGGTTTTAAAGGAAGACAAAGAGTAATGCAAAATTTTAGCTGGGATATTGTGATAAAAAAATTTCTGGAGTATCTTAATGTCTAAAAAAGTTTTAATGTTTGCTGGACCTGTTCATCCTAATCCTCCTCTTAAAGGTGCAGCTGTTGAAACATGGATGTTTGAAACAGCAAAGAGATTGATCAGTTTTGAATCTCATATTGTCTCTATAGGTAATCCATTTTACTCTGAAAAAGAATACAGAGATAATGTTTATTTTTATAGAATAAATTTCAGTAAATTGTATAAAAGACTTTTTCAAAAAATGACAAAAATTGATCCATTGTCATATCCACAAAGAATATTAAAAATTATAAATGAAGTAAAACCAGATATAATTCATGTGCATAATACTGTAAAGTGGTTTATTCCTATTATTAAAAATTTGGATAATAAAATAAAAAAGATTTTACATTTCCACAATGAAATTTCCATAGATATTTCTTTAGAGATAGATGCTTTTATTGGATGCAGCAATTACATTGTTGATATTTATAAAAAAAATAAAAACATTAAAGCTAAATACTTTAAATGTATATATAACGGTGTTGATTTGTTAAAATTTATTCCTTATTGGGATCTTAATGAACTAAGAAAAACTATCAGAAAAAGGTTTAAAATTAGAGAAAATGAATTTGTAGTTTTATTTGTGGGCCGAATTTCACCTGAAAAAGGAGTAGAACATTTCGTTAAAGTAGCTAACAATTTAAAAGATATTGAGAATATTAAATTTATTGTAATCGGAGAAATTGCCAAAAGAGGAGATAGATTTAATTATGCAAAAAAAATATTTGAAATCGCCAGAGATTTAAATAATAAAATAATTTTCACAGATGTTTTTCCTCCATCTAAGATGCACCTAATTTATTTATTAGGAGATGTAGCATTTCTTCCTTCTGAATTTAATGAACCATTTGGAATGGTGGCTTTAGAAGCTATGGCAACAGGACTTCCTGTTATAACAAGAGCTAAAGGAGGATTAAAAGAGTATATTTATCATGGAATCAATGGATTTTTTTTAAATGAAGATAATTTAATTAATGATGGAGTATACATTATTAAAACCCTAATGATGGATAAAGAACTTCGGAGAAAGATTGGTATACAAGCGAGAAAAACAGCAGAAAAATTTGATTGGATTCGTATCTCAGAAGAATTGGAAATATTCTATAATGAAATACTGGAAAAATGATTAAGAATTTACAATTGTCAGACAAGCTACT
>JBAMLT010000213.1:0-715 GCA_039793425.1 Caldisericota bacterium | reverse complement strand
TTTTTTGTTTATGGATAAAGGAGAAACTTTTCGGGCAATAGGAATTTATCTCCCACCTATTCTTATTTTTATAAGAGCTATTTTATTGAAAGAAAATCCAGTAGCTTATAAAAATAATATTTTCATTCTAACTGTTTTTTTATGTTTATCTGCAGTCATTTCATCAATTTTTGCTCCGGATATTTTGTATTCCTTTAAATGGTTTAATAGAACATATCTTAAACTTTTTCTGGTTTATTTGAGTATTTCTTACATTTTCCAAACTCAACAAAAACTTGAAAGTTTGTCTAAATTATTTGTTTTTCTTATTCTTTTATTTGTTATTTTTACATTCTACAATTTTTATAAAAAAGTTTTAATAAACTCCTATGATTATGGAAAAGTTGTAAGACAATATATTATACCTTTAGAATTTTTTCTACCTTTCCTATTTTTTTATATTGCTACCCAGAAAACAAAGCTTCTTAAATTAGCAGGATTTGCTATTTTATTAATAGCAATAATAGCTATTGTTTTTACAGGTAGTAGAGGTGGATGGATAAGTGTTAGCTTAAGTTTATTTATCTGGACAATTGGTTACCTGAAGATTACTAAAAAGAAATTTGTCAATATCTTCCGTATAATAAGTGGAATTATTGCACTAATGATTGTTTTATTTATAGTAATTTCACCACCTTCTTATGTTAAAGAGAAATTTAACCAGCTTTTAAAAGGA
>JBAMLT010000212.1:0-22142 GCA_039793425.1 Caldisericota bacterium | reverse complement strand
ATAAAATTTAATATAACCTGTTTCCTTTGGAGGTGAAAAGGTTGGTTAAGATTAAGTTAAGAAGAATGGGTAAAAAGAAAGAACCCAGTTTTAGAATAATTGTTATTGATTCAAGAAAACAGCCCAAAAGTTCTTATATAGAAAGTTTGGGACATTACAACCCACGCTCCGAAAAGGAAAATTTAAGTGTTGATATGGAGCGCTTGGAGTACTGGTTGAGAAATGGTGCTCAACCAACAGAATCAGTTAAAAACTTAATTAACAAGTTAAAAGCTAAGGAGGTAAAACAATGAAGAATTTACTCGAAGAAATCGTAAAGACTTTGGTTGATCATCCAGAGGATGTAAAAGTCCAGGCTGTTGAGGGAGAACAGGCAGTTGTTTATGAAGTAAAGGTTAGTTCTGATGACATTGGAAAGGTTATTGGGAAACAGGGTAGAACTGCAAATGCTCTTCGTACACTCGTAAGAGCAGCAGCAAGTAAAACTGGAAAGAATGCTATGGTAAACATTCTCTCTTAAATTAGGAGAGATAGATTCTTAAAAAATCCCCGGGAATATCCCGGGGAACTCAGATTCATTACACTAAAGGGAGGTAGTTATGGCAAACTCAACAAATGCAACAAATGTTTTAGAAAAACTTGTAAAGACTATTGTTGATTATCC
Source organism: Caldisericota bacterium (assembly GCA_039793425.1). Taxonomy (GTDB): domain Bacteria; phylum Caldisericota; class Caldisericia; order B22-G15; family B22-G15; genus JAAYUH01. The sequence goes on along the minus strand of JBAMLT010000212.1, from coordinate 21,478 downwards.
TGAAAAAGTTCAGGTTAAAAGAATTGAAGGATCTTCAACTCTAATTTATGAAGTTAAAGTAAGTTCAGAAGATATTGGTAAAGTAATTGGAAAACAGGGTAAAACCGCAGAAGCAATAAGAACAATAGTTCAAGCAATTTCAAGGAAATCTGGTAAAAATACAATAGTTTCTATTCTATCATAATAAAAAATGTTAATTAAAAGACAGATACTTGTTAAATCTCTTGTAACAGAGACTTTAAAAAAGGATTTAATTGAGAAATTCAATAAATTAATTGAGTTGTCTGAAAAAAGATTAAATGAAATTGTTTCTGAAGAGAAGAAATTTTTACTAACTGCACCAACTCTTGAACCAAATTATATACAAGCCATCAAAGGTAGATTAAAAGAACAAAAAGATGAAGAAGAAAGAGTTAAAGAAGGATTGACGCGAGAAAGAGAGAATGTTAAAAATTTAAAAGATGGCGAACTATATATTCATGGTTATGTTGATAGTTTTGTTGATTTAAAAGAAGGAGATGATTTCTGGCAAAAATTAGAAAAAGCAGAAATTGTTTTAAAAGATGGCAAGATCTTAGAAATTAAGAATGAGTAAGTGGGTTACAATTGGGGAGATAGTCTCAATTTGGGGGGTTTCAAATTCATTTAAAATTAAAAAATTAACCAATAACATAGATAGATTTAAAAATATTAAAAAAATTTATATCCAGAAAGAAAACGAAGAACCAGAAATTATTGATATAGAAAAAATAATAGATAAAAAGGACTATGCAATAGTTAAATTTAATGTAAATCTTAAAGAGAATATTAAAAATTATATCGGTAGATTTCTTGTTATACCTAATGAGGATTTGAAAAAATTAAAAGATGGTGAATATTATATTTTTCAACTTATTAATTTAGATGCATATGATTTAAATGGTAATTTTTTAGGAAAAGTCATTAAATTTATTGAAAATCCAAAAGCAAATGACTCAATTATTATTTCAAATGAAGAGGAAATAACCATACCATTTATAAAAGAATTTGTTAAAGAGATAAATTTAAAAGAAAATAAAATAATAATTAATAATTTATAAAATGAAATTTATAATTATAACTATATTTCCACAGATATTTACAACATATTTTGAAACTGGTTTACCTCAAAAGGCAATAAAAAATGGAATTTTAAATTATGAACTTATAAATTTAAGAGATTTTTCTATCGATAAACATAAAAAGGTTGATGATTATACCTATGGTGGCGGACCAGGTATGGTATTTATATTTCCTGTCCTAAAAAAAGCAGTTGATAAAGCAAAAGAAATATCTAATAATACACATATTATTTTACTTTCACCATCTGGAATTAAATATAATCAAAATTTGGTTAAAGAATTTTCAAAATATGACTCATTAACATTAATATGTGGTCATTATGAAGGATATGATGAAAGAATAAAAAATTATATTGATGAGGAGGTATCAATTGGAGATTTTATCACTCAGGGTGGAGAAATCCCGGCATTAATATTAATTGATAGTATTTTAAGATTCATTCCAGGTTTTTTAAAAAAGGAAGAAGTAGTTGATTTGGAATCTTTTTCAGAAAATCTGGTAGAATATCCACAGTATACAAGACCAAAGGAGTTTGAAGGTTTGAGAGTTCCTGATACTCTTTTATCTGGTAATCACGAAAAAATAAGATTATATAGAAAAAAGGAAAGTTTAAAAAGAACACTGTTATTAAGACCTGATTTGTTAGTCAATAGAACTTTAGATGAAGAAGAAAAAAAATTGATTGTCGAAATTGAAAAAGAGTTAACTGAAAATATAAAAAAATTATTTCAAAAATGAAAATATATATTGCTTTAATACATTATCCTGTTTTTGATAGAAATGGTAAAATTATTACATCTTCAATTGTACCTTATGATGTTGTAGATATAAGTAGAGCATCTAAAACTTTTGGAGTAAGAAATTTTTATATTGTTCATCCATATAAGAATCAGAGAGATACAATTAAAAGAGTTATTAAATTCTGGACAGAAGAAAAGGGTAGTTTTTATAATGAAGACAGAAAAGAAGCCTTAAAATTAGTAAAAATAAAAAGAAATTTAAATGAAGTTATTGAAGAGATAAGAAATATTGAGAATATAGAGCCTAAAATTCTTTTAACAAGTGCAAAAAAACATAAAGAAAATATAAATTTTGAATTTTTAAAATCAATAATTTTAAATTCACCAGTTTTAATTTTATTGGGCACTGGATGGGGTATAGTAAAAGAAAAGATAAAATTTGATTATATTCTTGAGCCAATTTTAGGTTTTCCTGAAGATAATGAATATAATCATCTTACCGTTAGGTCTGCCTGTTCAATAATTCTTGATAGGATATGCAATTTATTTAGAGGCTCTTCTTAATACATAAACAAAAATTGGTGCTCCTATAAGCGCTGTTAAAATACCAACAGGGATTTCAGAAGTTGTTATGGTTCTTGAAATATTATCAATTAGAACAAGATATATAGATCCAATCAATGCTGAGGTAGGCAAAAGATATCTATAATCAGGTCCAACAATAAATCTTGCTATGTGAGGAACTGCAAGTCCAACCCATCCTATTATTCCACACATAGAAACTGAAATCGCTGTTAATATTGAGCATATAAATATAATTATTAATCTTAGAATTTTTGGATTTTCACCAAGAGTTATTGCTTCTTCATCTCCAAGTGATAGTATATTTAATTTCCATCTTAATAAAATTAGTAATATTGAACCTATAATAAATATTGGTAATGTTATTATCAGATCTCTATTTGATACTGTATTAAAAGAGCCCATTAACCAGAAAACAATTGTTGGAAGTTTTGTAAAAGGATCTAAATAATATTTTAAAAGAGAAAGAAGAGATGTGAAGAAACTGCCAACAATAAAACCAGATAATACTAAATTTATTGATGATGTTACTTTTCCTGATTTTGAAATTAGAATCGTTAATAAGACAGATAAAACTGAAAAAATAAAAGAAAACATTGAAACATAAAAAAAATTGTTAAAAAATAAAATTCCTAAGGCTGCTCCAAAACCTGCACCGCCTGAAATTCCTAAAATATAAGGGGAAACTAATGGATTATTGAAAATTCCCTGAAAAGAGACACCACTTTGTGATAGAACTGATCCAACAAACATTACAATTAAAATTCTTGGTAATCTTATATTAAATATCACAATTTCTAAATTTGGGTCAATATTTTGCTTGAGATTAAAAATTTTATTTAAAATAATTTTAAAAGTTGTGAAAAATGGAATATTATATCTTCCAATTGAAACTGAAATTAAAAAAATTAAAAAATTAAAAAGTATTAAAAGAAAAATAATTATATAAAATTTTATTTTACTTTTTTGGATAGATGATTGTTTCGCCATTATATTTAACTATTTCAACATCTATAGAATATACTTTCTTTAAATTTTCATGACTTATCACATATTCAGGTTTACCATAAGAGATAATTTCTCCTCTTTTTATAAGTAGAATTTTATCTGAATATTTATATGCATCATTTGGATTATGCATTGTCATAATTATTGTAAGTTTATTTTTCTCTTTTAATTCTTTTATTGTCTCAAGAACTATTAACTGATTTTTAAAATCAAGATATGCAGTTGGTTCATCCAAAAGTAAAATTTCTGTATTTTGAACAATACCTCTTGCTATTAAAACAAGCCTTAATTCTCCACCACTTATATCTGTATATGGTCGATCTTTTAAATAATATAAATCCATTTCTTTTAACACTTTCTCAGCAATTTCTATATCTTTTTCTTTTGGAATAGAATAATCATTAATATAAGGATTTCTGCCCATTAGAACAAAATCTATAACTTTATATGGAAATGTTTGTTTATGAATTTGAGGGACAAACGAAATTGATTTACTTAAATCTTTAGAATTAATCTTATTGATATTTTTACCAGAAATTATAATATCTCCACCTTTTGGTAAAATTATTTTCTGAATTAATTTGAGCAAAGTTGTCTTTCCTGAACCATTTGGTCCAAGAATTGTTAAGATTTCTCCTTCTTCAATTTCAATAGAAAAATTTTTAAATATTTCTGAATCAAAATAACCAAAACTTAAATCTTTAATAATAATCTTTTTCATTTCATTCTTTTAATATCTCATCAATTTCTCTATTTGATATATTATAATCAAAAATATTTTTATAAAATTCTTTAACTTCATTTTGTAAATTAATTTTTAGAATGTCACCGTTTATTTTTTCAGAAAGCCATATTATTCCCAAAATTGATTCAACTGATGGAAGGTCATAAGAAAGAATAAATGATGGGAACATATAAATTTTTTTATTTTTTATTGCTTTTATCTCTTGAAGTTCTTTTTTATTTAATATATCTTCTTTTGTTCCTATAAAGTATGAAGGAATAAAAATATATTCTGGATTATATTTTAAAAGGTCTTCTATAGAAATTTCAATTTTTCCACCTTTAATGTTTTTAGTTATACTTTCTCCACCAGCAATATCAACCATAAAAGTTTGAAAAAAATCGCTTCCATAAGTTTTTAATATTGTTTCTCCTGAAACATAAACTTTTCTTTTTACTAAACCTTTTAGTTTTTCTTCAATATATGCTTTTTTATTATTGTAATAATTCATTATTTTTTCAGCCTCTTCTTTTTTATCCAGCGTATTTCCAAGTATATCTATTGATTTTAAAAGATTTTCTGGAGTTTCATGATTTAAAAGAATTACAGGTATATTTATTTCTTCAAGTTTTTTAATATTTGTATAATGAGGTGTAATAACTAAATCAGGTTTAAAAGAAAGTATTGTTTCAGGATTATAATCTTTAAAACTTCCAACCTCTGGTAGTTTATCATAATCAGGATATATTTTTTTAATATTTTCATAATTAACTACTTTTTCTCCTGTTACTCTTCCAACTAATTTATCTTGTCCCTTAATGGAAAAAATAATAACTGTTGACATAGGATATAAAGAGATTATTCTATATACTTTTTTTGGAATTATCACCTTTCTTCCATTTGAATCAATTATTTCTTTTGTATCTCTATCAATTTTCACTATAATTGATTTATCAATTGAATTATAATTTATTTCACCTCCTAAATTTTCCATTATAAACCTTAAAGGAATATATGTTCTTGAATAAAGAATAAATGGTTTAATGTTTTCATCATTGTCAATCTTTTTAATTTTTTCATTTACAAATGCACTATTTTTATCAATTGTTAAAACAATTAAGTTACTTTTAAATCTAATTTCAATTTCTTTAGTTTTGGGTTTCCAAATTACTTCACCACCAATACTTTCAACAATTGACCTTAAAGGAACAAAGGTTCTTCCATATTTTAAAACTGGTTTAACATTTTCATTAATATCAAAAAATAATTTATAACTATTTATAAAGAAAAAGTTATCTCCTAATTTAAAATTTATCTCTGCTGGAAATTTGTAAATTTGAGATTTTGTTATTTTCAAGGGGATTAAAGTGAAAATAAGTAAAAAAAGAAAAAGTAAACTCAAAATTTTTCTCATAAATCTCTCCTTTTTAAAGTAATGAAGTTTTCTCATAAATCTCTCCTTTTTAAAGTAATGAAGTTAACATAATTTTTGAAATTTCTTAAACTTCCGCCCTGTGAGATAATTTTAAAAACCTTATCATCATCATCAGTAATCATCCCGCCTATCATATCAACTCCATAATCAAATAAAACTTCTGAAAGTGGAGTTGATGGTCCAAAAACTATTGTAAATTTTCCTTTTGCAAGTTCAAGAATTCTTTTTATAGATTTATTTGCAAATGTTGAACCAGTAACTGCTACTATATCACTTTCTGGAATAAGATACTCCTGAAATGTATCAAGGAGGTCTTCTTCTCTTGGTTTTCTTTCTAAAATTATTAACTTTTTTGCTATTCCTTCAAGTTTTTTAATATCTTCAAAATGTCCTATAAATAAGATTTTTTTATCTTTTCCTTTTTCAACAAGATAATCGAAAATATTAATATTTTCATATTTTTCAGGAGTTTTGATTAATGAATTTAATGTTGCAAGGCCAATTCCAATTTTTAATGTATCAAATGTTCTTAAATATTCAAGGAGTTCTTTTGCTTTTTTACCATTAAAATTTCCAGCATCTTCAATCCCAGTTGCATGTTTATAATTATCAAAAGTTATAGAAATTCCAATCTTTTTTGTTTTGACAGTAGTCCATCTAACTCCAACTGCCAAATCGGAAACTTTCAATTCAAAATCATTCTTAACACTTGAAATTAAATCTTCATAAATATCCAACTTGAACCTCCTTAATAATTTCATCAATTAAATTTTCTTTATATGAATCTATAACTTTATACACCTTTCCCAATTTTGAAATTTCATTCAAAAAAATATTTTTCTTCTCTTTAATAACTGCAATAACTTTTTTATCACTATTCAAAACCTCAAAAACCTTTTCTTTAAATTTATTAGAGTTATCTTCTAAAAATCCAAGTTCATCCATTACTACTAAATCAGTGTTTTTAAGTGCATTTTCCAGAGAATTTACGCCAAGTTCATTAAAAACATCTGAATTTATAATCAAATTTCCATCAATGTTATATAAAGCAACAATATTTTCATCATTAGTTAATATATCTTTTAATTTGAAACCAACCTTTTTTCCTTTTTCATAAATAGGAATTGTCTTAAAACCTCCATATTTAATATTTAATTTTTTTAGAACATTATCTAAAACATAAGTTTTTCCTGATTTAATATCTCCTTCAATAAAAATATTCTTAGTCATTGCAAAAATCTTACCATTATTATGTACATATTTTTGCTAAATTGTCAAGAGATTATAAAAATATTTAATATATGACTATTAATTTTGAAAATTAATTTTACTTTATTTTCATATTTTATTCTTCCAAAGTAATTGTTACTTTCCTTATAGATGCCTCCCAATCAACTTTTGCTCCAAATGTTTCAGCAATGAATCTAATGGGAACAAATGTTCTTCCTTTTGTTATTTCTGCTTCAGCATCAAGAATTATTTTTTGGTCATCTATAAGTGCTTCTTTTTTGCCAATAAATAGAGTTATTTTTTTATTTTTATAGAAAATATAAACCTCTTCAACTTTGCCAACCTTTGGTGAATAATCAACTGTTGCACCTAAACCTTCTGATATGAATCTTAAAGGTACCATTGTTCTTCCAGGTGTTTTTATATATGGCTCTGAATCAAGAATATAAAGACTTCCATTTATATATGCTTCAAGTTTTCCAATAAAAAGTTCAATAATAGTTTTTTTAATTTTTGGAATTACATTCACTTTTACTTTAATTTCTTTTTCACCAAAATTACCTGTTATAATTATTTTTCCTTCATTAATGCCACCTTTTAATCCATTTGTATTTACGTTGAAGTTGATAAAACCAGCATACCTTCAAAACTTTTTGGTTCCACTGATATCCAAAAGTTATTTGAATTAAAAGAAACTGAAAGAGTTCCTCTCCCAGAATTCAAAAAAGAGGTTGTTATATTTCTTGATTCACCCTCAATTAGTGAACCAAAATCAAGAGTTTCTTTTTCTAATGAAATCTCTGGTAAAGATTCCTCTTCGACCATTTTAAATGTATGTTCTTTTACATAAGGATTATTATTTATAACTGATGTCCAGAGTTCTTCTTCTGTTACTATGAGAGGTTTTTCGTTTGAATTTTTCATATATATTCTTAAAATTTCTTCTCCATTTGGAACAATGTAAATATAAAATGGTTCATGAGTTTTTGCCTCTCTTTCATAAGAAAAGTTTACTCTTCCATCAAAAGAAATGACTTCAACAATAAGAATGCCATCATTTCTAGTGTTCCCAGTTTCATCAAGAAGGTTAACTAAAATATTTGCTTGAGGAATAGTTGGAAAATCTTCTCTTTCTTCAATTTTTGGTAAATTTTGGGATACCCATATATATTTGGGAGGAGGTGTAGGATTTTCATCTGGATAGTAATATGTTGTTTCACATCGATGAGTTACTCCAACCTTTTCTTGAGCATCTCTTACTCCATCAAAATTCTTATCCTGGAAGAAACCATGATCTATGAAAATATTATCTATTTTCTTTCGTGTTTCATCATCTTTAAACTTATCTCTTAAAGCGTCATAAAGTTCTTTTATAGTTTTTATATTTTTGTCTTTCATTAGACAAAATAGATCTCTCCAATTTGAAAATGTAAATCCATCGTCATCTTTTCCATGTATAATAACATTATTTTTCATTTCATCATACCAACTCCCTCCATCAAGAAGATCAAGAAGTAAACCCGCAACACTAAATTCTTCATTAGAGTTATGCATTATAACATCATTTCCATGAGTATCTTTAAGTTTCCCACCAACACAACGAACATCTTTTCTATCAACATTATGAAAAATACCTCCTGCATCAAAATATCCAAAACTTGCTGTATCAGATTTAAATTTACCATTTTCAAGATCTGTTTGACCTCCTCCCAATCCATAAATTCCATTTTTATCAGCACTAAAATCTGAGCAACAAGTCCCTTTTGCTTTCATCTGTCTTAATATAAAGAGTGAAGTTACTTCTGCAAAACCCTCAAGAAAAGAATCAATAGAGTTTGAATTTGCAAGCCCAAAATGATTCCTATCTCCAGCACTAATTGAAGGAATTCCATAAAGTGAATCTTGAAGAAAATGTCCAAACTCATGCCATTCTCTGTTTCTTGGTTTATCATTTGAATTAATTGCACTATCGCTCACATCAATATTTATTTTTCTGTTTGCTCCTCTTCTATAAAATGTTCCTTCTTCAGAACTATAGATACATACATTTAAAGGAAGCATTGATTTATCAATCGTATCTTTATCACCACACTTTTCATCTCTAAATACACTAAATGCCTCATCCATATGGCAAAAGGTCTGAGCAACTGCTCTTGGGTCATACCCAGCATCTATAAAATCTTTTGGGAAAGTAATGTCAGTATCTTTCCCAATTATAATATCCCGAGTATTTGTAATCTTTGGACATGGTTTATCCTCATTTTTAATGTTCACTTTTGCAAAGAAAAGATTTGTGCAATTACCATAAGTTATTTTAAATTCTTTTGTTTCAAAAATTAAGGCTATTATATAATCGTTCTTGCAATCAAGATCAAGAAAAATAAATTCATACTTTCCTTCATTATCAGTATAAGTTTCAAGATAATATTTTGTTGCTTTAAGCCCTGTATTAAAAGAGTTGTGGACATTTGGAAAATTTCCTTCTTGTTTTTTAAAATATTCATAAAGACCAAATTTTGGTTCATAATTTAAAAAGAGTAAAACCCTTATACCTTTTAATGCACACTCCTTACCATTATTATTTATAAATTTAACAGCACCATCTATTTTTCTTGATGTTGGACAAATAGTTACTTTAAAATCTTTAGCAATTTCCTCAGTACATGGAGGGGATGGGGATATTTTAAATATTAACCTGTAATAAAAATATGCACTCATTTTAAGGGGATTCTCTTTTACTTGAACATTTATAATGATTTCTTTTTCTTCACCCGGGGTTAATGAAAAGGATAATGATAATGGTTCTAATTTAACTTCAACTTTAGTATCTTTAGGTGCAATTTTATCTTTCAATTCAATACTACTTAAGATTTTAACAGTAACCTTACCTACATTTTTAGCCTTTATTTTGATGCTTTTTTGATTTTCACCTAAAATATCTTCAGAACCATATTTTATCTCGGGACAAGTTGGACAAAAGATAACCTCTTCAGGATCTGATATTAAAACTCCGCACTCAAATATAATTATTTCTTCTGGATAGATTACTTCATCATCGTAGTAACCTTGGACTTTTATATACTCTCCAATTTTGTATTTTCCTTTATCCTCATCTCTTAATATTATTTTATATGTTTTTCCATCTGTTGCTTTTATTTTTAATTATCTATCTTTTTCGTTTAATTCTGTTATTATACCTTCTATTAAAACAAAACCTGCAGGATAAACTTTTATTTGAACTGATTGACCACTGAAAGTTTCAGAAAACTTTGAATATGGTGTATTAAAAGTTATATCAACATATACAGGTCCATATTTATAATTATTTGTTCTTATCTTTACTGGAAAACTTACAATTTGATATGGAGATAATTTTATACTCTTTTGAAAAATTGCACCAACTATAGCACCTTCAACATATTCAAACAAAGAAGAAACTGATATTGCAGTTTCACATTTTCCATTTTGAATAGTAATATTTACATTTTTTTCCTGAACTGGAAGCATAGTTAAATTCATGAAAAGAGGTTCAACATTGAATGTGGGTTCTAATATATTCATTATTACTGGAATTTCAACATGTTTTGGATCACAGTTTGATGTCATTGTAATAGACCCCAAATATTTACCAGGATTATAAATGTAATTTTCGATCTTTGAATAGATATAAACTTTAATTGTTTTTGATTGCCCAGGTGAAAGTGAAAATTGATAAATTTCGAGTTTAATCCAATTTTGATTTGGTGAAAGAGTTATATTGCACATTTCAGTGTTTTTTGGATCAGCAGTAACAGTTAAATTTGATTCCATAGATGTTTCAGGGCATAAAGTTACTTCAATATCATTATGGATATAAATAGAATGTGAAGTTTTTTCATATGAAAAACCAAATGTGGGAATAAAATAAATTAAAATTAAATTTACTAATAAAATTAATTTTAATTTTTTCATTACCTCGCCTCCGAGAAATTTAATATTATAATAAATATATGAACTTCTATTTAATTTTAACACAAAAAATTATAAAAAAATGGAGGATTAGATGAAAAGAAAAAGTTTCACTTTTTTGTTTATTTTTTTAACAATTATTTTATCAGGAATGCCAAATGTTTTCGGTTGGTCAAGCCATGGAAAAATGACCTACTATGTTACATATGATTTAGATTGGTTAAATAAATTTGATAATATAACAATAACAGAATATACATATCAAGATATTGATACAGAGCCATATAATCCAGATTTTAAAATAGTATATAAGGAAGGGAATATTGGTGAAAAAACAACTGCACTTGAAATTCTATCAATTTATGCTGATGAACCAGATTGGGATATGGATGATAATTTAAAGTTATCACCTTTTCAAAAACTTGCTGGTGGTTCATCTGGCTGGAGACATCAATATTTTATTACTCTTTTTGGAATAATTAGACTTGGAGATGGTCCAAAAAGAGCACAATATTTTTATAATTTAGCACTTAAAGCGTTTGATAGAGATGATTATTATTGGGGATTTAGATTTTTTGCTCGCGCACTTCATCATGCGGAAGATTTAACGCAACCCTTGCATTCAATGCCACTACCTTATTCTGTAATTTTAAAAAATATTTTAGATATAAATGGGCTAATTAAAATTGGAGAAAATCACCATTATACATTTGAAGATTATCAAGAAGTTCAAATTGATGTTGCAAGAAAAGATTACATTGATGTTTTAAGCTCGGATGAGGTTTTTGATGTAAGTTCAATATATAGACTCTCAGTTTTGAATGCATTTAGAGGAAGAAAGTATAGTGGAAAAATTTTTAGGATTCAGGAAAAATATTATGGTAAAGATATAAATAATAAAAAAGGTTTCTCAATAGTTAAAGATGAATATAGAGTGTTAAAAGAAAATGAATATCAGCAAGAATATGATGATATTATAAAGTCAAATCTTTTAAATTTTGCTAAAACTGTTAATACTTCTTTAAACCTTCTATATAATGATTTAATGAAAATGGGAGTTATAACTAATTAATTTTTCTTTACAACACTCTATTTATAAATTATAATTTAATGTGCGGAGAGATGGCCGAGTGGCTGATGGCACCTGCCTGCTAAGCAGGTGACGGGGCTTATACCTCGTTCGCGGGTTCGAATCCCGCTCTCTCCGCCAGTTTATTTTAGCGCCCGTAGCTCAACTGGATAGAGCGGCGGACTACGGATCCGCAGGTTGTGGGTTCAACTCCCACTGGGCGCGCCAGATCAAATGAATAACGAATATATTTTTGTTAAAGGTGCTCGTGTACATAATTTAAAGAATATTGATGTAAAAATACCAAGAAACAAATTGGTAGTTATTACTGGTTTGTCTGGTTCTGGTAAATCTTCTCTTGCCTTTGATACAATTTATGCTGAAGGGCAGAGAAGGTATGTTGAATCATTATCTTCTTATGCAAGACAATTTCTTGAACTTATGGATAAACCTGATGTTGATTTCATAGAAGGTCTATCCCCAGCAATTGCAATTGATCAAAAAGCAATAACACATAACCCAAGATCTACAGTTGGAACAATGACTGAAATTTATGATTATCTAAGACTTCTCTTTGCAAGAATTGGAATCCCTCATTGTCCAGAATGTGGTAGGGAAATAAAAAAGCAAACTCCTCAAGAAATTGTTGATCAGATAATGTCATTACCTAAAGAATCAAAAATAATAATATTATCACCAGTTGTTGTAGGAAGAAAAGGTGAATATAAAAATTTACTTGAGAAAATAAAAAAAGATGGTTTTGTTAGAGTAAGAATAGATAAAACCATATTTACTCTTGAAGAGGAAATTGAGATTGATAAAAATAAAAAACACGACATAGATATAGTTATAGATAGAATTGTATTAAAAGAGGACATAAAGAATAGATTAACTGAATCAGTTGAACTTGCTCTAAAACATAGTGATGGTTTGGTTAAAGTTTTTTTAGTTGATTCAAATGAAGAAAAAATCTTTTCTTCAAGATTTGCTTGTCCAACTTGTGGCATCTCTCTTCCTGAAATTGAACCAAGATTATTTTCTTTCAATTCACCATTCGGAGCATGCCCAACATGTCAAGGTTTAGGTTTTAAAATGGAAGTTGACCCAGATTTAATAATTCCTGATAAAAGTTTATCAATATCAGAAGGTGCAATAAAAGCACCTGGTTTTCAATCTCTTGATGGATTTAATTATGATATACTTGAAAGTTTATCGAATTATTATAATTTTGATCTTGATACCCCAATTAAAGATATCGATGAAAATGCTTTAAATATTTTACTTTATGGAGCGCATGGAAGATTTAAAGTGAATTATACGGGAAAGGATGGAAGAGAACATCAATTTTATACTTACTGGGAAGGAATAATAAATTCAATTGAAAGAAGGTATAGAGAAACAGAATCAAGTGATATGAAAAGTGTTTATGAAAAATTTATGAGATTTTTACCATGTCCTGATTGTAAAGGAAAAAGACTTAAAAAAGAGGCACTTTCAGTATTAATAAATGGAAAAAATATTATTGAGGTTACAGAAATGAATATTCTTAACTCACTTTCTTTCTTTGAAAATATTAAACTAACAGAAACTGAAAAAATAATATCTAAACAGATACTTAAAGAGATAAAATCAAGGTTAAAATTTTTGGTTGATGTGGGTCTATCCTATCTCACCCTAAGTAGAGAATCAAGAACACTATCTGGAGGAGAGGGTCAAAGAATAAGACTTGCAACACAAATTGGCTCTGGATTAACTGGCGTTCTTTATGTACTTGATGAACCAACAATTGGTTTACATAATAAAGACACTAAAAAATTATTAAACTCTTTAAAGAGATTAAGAGATATTGGCAACACATTGATTGTTGTTGAACATGATGAGTCTGTTATTAAAGAATCTGATTATATTATAGATATGGGTCCTGGAGCAGGTGAAAATGGAGGAAAAATTGTTTTTGAAGGAAATGTTCAGGATATATATAAATCAGAAAATTCTTTAACTGGAAAGTATCTTTCTAAAAAATTGAATATTGAAATTCCAACTAAAAGAAGAAAGGGAAATGGTAAATTTTTCGAAATAATAGGCGCTAAACAACATAATTTAAAAAATATTGATGTAAAAATACCATTAAACACCTTAACATGTATAACTGGAGTTAGTGGTTCAGGGAAATCAACCTTGATATATGATATTTTGTATAAAGGACTTAAACAGATATTTTTTAAATCAGGTGAAAAACCTGGTCTTTTTGAAGAATTTAAAGGTATAGAGAATATTGACAAAGTTGTAATGGTAGATCAATCACCAATAGGAAGAACTCCAAGATCAAATCCTGCTACATACATAAATGTTTTCACACCAATAAGAGAACTATTTTCTAAAACAAAAGAGGCAAGAGAAAGAGGTTACACACCTGGAAGATTCTCTTTTAATGTTTTTGGGGGAAGATGTGAAGCATGTGAAGGTGCCGGAGTTAAAAGAATTGAGATGCAATTTTTACCTGATGTTTATGTGACATGTGAAGTTTGCCATGGAAAAAGATACAATAGAGAAACTCTTGAAATTACATGGAAAGGAAAAAATATATCGGATATTCTTGATATGACAGTTGATGAAGCATATGAATTTTTTGAAAACATTCCATCAATAAAAAGAAAACTTTCACTACTTAAGGATGTGGGTTTAGGTTATATTAAATTAGGTCAACCAGCACCTACTCTTTCTGGGGGAGAAGCACAAAGAGTAAAATTATCATATGAATTATCTAAAAGTTTTGAAGGGCATATTCTTTATCTTCTTGATGAACCAACAACAGGTTTACATTTTGATGATGTAAATAAACTTTTAAATGTATTGAATCGTCTTGTCAATAAAGGTAACACTGTTATTATAATAGAGCATCACCCAGATATAATTAAAAGTTGTGATTATATAATTGATCTTGGACCAGAAGGTGGCGATGAAGGTGGTTATATTGTTGCAGAAGGAACACCAGAAGAGATTGCAAATAATAAAAAATCATATACTGGTGAATTATTGAAAAAAATTTTGAATATAAAATAAAAAAAGGGAGTCAAAATGACTCCCAATGTATTATTAAATATTAAAATAAGGAGGGATTAAACTAACTTAAAGAAAAATATTGAAGTTACCGAGTTCTTTCTCTGTTCAGGTGTTAGAATTTTTAAGAATGCAAAATATAAATTCTTTCTTAAGTTTAATATTTCACTTTCTAAAGTAATATACTCATTAATGTAGTTAGAAAGAGTATCTTTATTGAAACTATCACTATTTAAAATTTCTCTCTGTTTGGTGTTATTATCTTTTATTTTTGTTAAAATATCTTTCTCCTTTTCCTTTTCATTTACAAACATATCTTTTAGTTGTTTAACCTGATCATCAGTTAAATCAAGTTTTTTAATTAAAAATCTTAAATCAATTTGACGAAGTAATTTTATTTTTTTACCATTTTCTTCTTTTATCATCTCTTTCATTATTTCTTTCTGTTCATCTGTCAAATTTAATCTTTTTCCAATTCTTATTAAATCTCTTATTCTATTGTTAGTTTTGTCAATAAATTGATCAATCTTCTCATTCCCAAATATAAATGGTTTTGTTCTTAAGAATAGAGTAAAAGTCGAGAAAATCTTTTTCTGTTCATTATTTAGAATGTCAACTATTTTTAAATACGCATCTTTTTTTAAATAAGAAAGGTCAACTAAATTTTTAATCTGTGACTCTACTACTAAATTTAAATTAACCTCATCCAGAGTTTCCTTTGATAGAACATCCTTCTCTTTTGTTGTTAACTCTTTAATGTTATTTAATATCGGTTCACTCTTATCTTTTAATTCTTTTAGAATCTCTTCAATTTTTGCTTTCTGTTCATCACTAAGATTAAGTTTTTTGAAAAATAGAATATTGCCATTTCCATCACTACTAAAACTTTTAATTAAATTTCCGGCATAAACTCCACCTATTGAAAGTAACCCAATTAATATTACTAACACTAAAATCGTAAGAACTTTTTTGTTCATAACTTTTCACCTCCATAATATTATACATATAAAAATTTTTTTTGTTACACTTTAATATTTTTTCCAAAAAAATTTAAGTTACCAAACTTTATATTAGTGATTTATTACTAATTAATTGAGGCATTAAAAAATTAATGCTTATGAAAAAATAAAACTTCTTAATGAATATATTACATTTAATAACTGTGTTTTAATGAGTGCCAAAACTAAACTTAATTTTCCTAAAGATATTATCCCTATAAGATACTTTAATCAAGTTATAAGCATTGGGGATGTTTTTATTCTTTTAGGTTTTTTTCTTTTCATTCAAGAAGTAATGCTTAAGAAAGATTATTAAAAGAGTTATTTAATATATGGTGCCGGAGGTGGGAATCGAACCCACATGGACTATTCGCCCGAGGGATTTTAAGTCCCTTGCGTCTGCCTATTCCGCCACTCCGGCTGGAGGCGGCACCCGGATTCGAACCGAGGAATAACGGTTTTGCAGACCGTCGCCTTACCACTTGGCTATGCCGCCAATATCTATGTATATTTATATCAAAAAAGAATTATATTTCAAGTTAATTATTATTTATATTTTGTTAAAAGATAATTTTGTTGTAAAATGAGTTTTATGAATAATTTTTTTATTGACTCACATACACATCTTGATATGAATAATTTTAATAAAGATAGAGAAGAGGTTATTAAAAGAGCAATAAATTCAAATATAAAATATTTTTTAAATGTTGGTTATGATTATAAATCATCTTTAAACTCAGATGATTTTACAAAAAAATATAATAATTTTTTTGGAGCAATAGGTTTTCACCCACATGATGCAAAAGATTTTAAAGAAGAATATTTTATTGAATTTACAAAAATTATTAAAAGTAATAGAAAAATAGTTGCAATTGGAGAAATTGGTCTTGATTATTTTCGAAATTTATCGCCAAAAGAAACACAGATAGAAGTTTTTAAGAAACAGATAGAATTTGCAATTGAAATGAATATGCCAGTTATAATTCACGAAAGAGATAGTTTTCTTGATGTTATTAACATCTTAAAAAAATATAAAGGAAAAATAGATGGCGTTTTTCATTGTTTTAATAGAGATTTATATGCTTTGAAGGATATATTTAATTTGAATTTTTATATTGGAATAGGTGGAGTAATAACATATCCAAAAAACAATTTATTAAGAGAATCGCTTAAAAAAGCACCAATAAATAGAATTTTGCTTGAAACAGATGCTCCATATTTACCTCCACAAAACAAGAGAGGCGAAAGGAATGAACCTTATTTTTTAATATATACTGCCCAATTTTTAGCAAATATATATAATATACCTTTAGAAAAATTAGCAGAAAAAACAACAGAAAACTTTTCAAATCTATTTAATATCAAATTTTAAAATTCAATTTTTTATAATGCCGAAATACTTGACAAACTTCTAAATTTATTTATATTGTTTTAATAAACTTTTTTTAATTGGAGGTTTTTATGAAGAAGATTTTGTTAAGTTTACTTTTTGTTATTTTGCTTTCAGTTATTTTTACTGGTTGTAAGGGAAGTGGTGTAACTTTAACTGGGGTAGTTAAAAGCGATGAAAATGAAATTTTAAGTAATGTAACACTTCTATTGAATCAGCAGAGTGCAAAAAGCGATAGTAATGGAGTATTTACATTTAAAAATCTTGAGATTGGTAAATATAAATTAATAGTAAATTTAGATGGATTTTATCCATTCGAAACAGATGTTAATATATCTCAAGGTGAAAATAAGGTTAATGTAACTTTAAAATATACTACTTTAAAGAAAGCACAAAAAAGAGGGTATCTTCTTGTTGGATCAGATGTAACCTATCCACCTTTTGAATATATGGAAAATGGTAAACCTGTTGGATTTGATGTAGATTTAATAAATTTAGTTGCAAAAGAAATGGGGCTTGAGAGAGCAGAAATAATGGATACAGCATGGGATGGAATTTTTGCTGCATTAAAAACTGAAAAATTTGATATTATTATATCTTCAGTAACAATAACTGAAGATAGAAAACTTGAAATGCTTTTTTCTGACCCATATTATAATTCTGGACAGATTATAGCGGTAAGGAAAGATGATAATAGAATAAACAGTGAAAATGATTTAAAGGGAATGGTTGTTGGAGTTCAGATAAATACAACTGGAGATTTTGCAGCACAAGAAATTCCTGGAATTAAAGAAATAAAAAGGTATGATGATATTCAACAGGCATTTCAGGATCTTGAAATTGGTAGAATTGATGCAATTTTAAATGATCTTCCAGTAAATGCATATTTTGCAAGTACAAGAAAAAATGTAAAACTTGTTGGTAACTTACTTACTGTTGAACAATATGGTATAGCAGCAAGATTAGTAGATACTGATCTTATTAATTTGATAAACAATGCTTTAAGAAGTTTAAAAGAGAGTGGAAAATATAGAGAATTATATTTAAGATGGTTTGGTGTTGAGCCAATAGATTAAATTAAAAATGGGATTTGATTTTAATATTTCTCTTTTTATAGAATCTATTCCATATTTAATTAATGGTGCAAAATATACGATTCTTTTTTCCATAATATCTATTCTTTTTGGAATTGTTATTGGTCTATTTGCTTCATTAATGAAAATATCAAAAAATCCTATTTTTAAAATTATAGGAAATACTTATATTGAGGTTATAAGAGGAACTCCACTTCTTCTTCATATCATGATTGCATATTATGGTCTTGCAGCCTTTAATATTAAACTTGATTATTTTACCGCAGGAGTTCTTGCGTTATCAATCAATTCAGGTGCTTACTGTGGAGAAATCTTCAGAGCAGGAATTGAATCTATTGAAAAAGGGCAAATGGAGGCTGCAAGATCTGTTGGTATGTCTTATGGACAGGCGATGAGATTTATAATAATTCCTCAAGCAATCAAAAGGGTTATACCACCTCTTACCAATGAATTTGTCGCAATGTTAAAGGATTCTTCACTCTTATCAATAATTGCAGTACCTGAACTACTTAGGAACGCAAGACAACTCATGGGTACAAAGGCAAATGTTTGGAGTCCTTTTCTTGGTGCTGCCTTAATATACCTTGTTCTAACTCTTCCATTGACAAGAGTAGCATCTGCTCTTGAAAGGAGGTTCAGTAAAGGTGGAGTATAAAAATGGGATTTTACATGTAAGAAATTTATATAAAAAATTTGAAGGTGTTGAGGTCCTAAAAAATATAAATTTTGATTTAAATGAAAAAGAGGTTCTTGTTATTTTAGGACCATCTGGTGCAGGGAAATCAACTTTAATTAGATGTATAAATAGATTGGAAGAGCCATCAAGTGGAGAAATTATCTTTAATGGAGAGAAAATAGATAAAAAAACTGATTACAATAAATTGAGAGAAAAAATTGGTATGGTTTTTCAGAAGTTCAATTTATTCTTACATTTAACCGCACTGCAAAATATTACCTTGCCTTTAAAAATTGTTAAAAGAAAAAGTGAAGAAGAAGCAAATAAAATTGCTATTGAATATTTAACAAAAGTTGGGTTAAAAGATAGGGCAAATCATTATCCAATTCAACTTTCTGGAGGGGAGCAACAGAGGGTTGCAATAGCAAGAGCACTTTCTCTTTCTCCTCAAATTATGCTATTTGATGAACCAACTTCAAGTATTGATATTGAACTAATTAAAGATGTCCTCGATGTTATGAAAAATCTTGCAAAAGAAGGAATGACAATGATTGTTGTATCTCATGAGATGGGATTTGCTAAAGAGGTTGGAGATAGAATAATTTTTATGGATAAAGGAGAGATTGTTGAAGAAAATGAACCAGAAGAATTTTTTAAAAATCCTAAAACAGATAGAGCAAAACAATTTTTATCAAAAATAATAAATATATAACTCCTTTTAAAAATTTAAAAAAATTTAGTATTATAATATTATATAAATTTTTTAAAAAGGAGTTACTATGTATCCAATTTTTATTAGAATAGGAAATTTTGCAATAAGATGGTATGGCGTAATGATTGCCATAGCGGTTATTTTTGGTATTTTTTATACAAGAAAAGAATTGAAAAAAATTGGAGTTGATGATGATACTTTTTTTGATTATGCTATCTGGGTTATAATTGTTGGTGTTATTGGGGCAAGATTACTTTACATTATTGGTAACACTCCTCTATATTATATAACTCATCCTTTAAGAATTTTTTACCTTTGGGAAGGAGGCCTTTCATATCTCGGAATAATTATTACTGGTCTACCATTTTCTTATTATTTCTGGAAAAAAAGAGGAAACATTTTTCATAAAGTAACTGATATAGCATCAATTCCTCTTGCATTTGGTTGGGCAATTGGAAGAATAGGATGTACCCTCAATGGTTGTTGTTATGGCAAACCAACAGGACTACCCTTTCCTTTTTCAATAACATTCACAAATCCTGAAGCATTTGGACCAATTGGTATTCCTTTATATCCTACTGAACCACTTCTTTCAATTACTGGTTTTATAACACTTTTCATTCTATTAAAATATAGAAAAAAAATAAAGGTTGAGGGTGGAGTTTTTGTTCTCTTTTTAATTTTATATTCAATATTTACTTTTTTAATTGAATTTTTAAGAGGGGACCACTACCCAATATTTGGATTAACTGCTTCTCAGTGGGGATGTTTTTTAATAGTTATTTTTGCATATCTATTCTATAAATCTTCTCCCACCCTAAAGCATGAAAAAGAAAAATCTGAAAATCAAACTGAAAATTCTTCCTTAGAAGACTTAAGTAATCTTGAAGAAGAAAAAGAGGAGAAGGAGAATTAAAAAAACAAACAAAAGAAGAACCACTTCCAGTCAAAAAAACATTCAAAGCATTGTGTTTTAACAAAAATTCTTTTATTTCAATTAATTCTGGTTTTATTTTGAAGGCATATTCTTCGAGGTCATTACCAAGAAAAGGAATAAAATTTTCTCCATTTATCAATTTGTCAATGACCTTTTCAGTTCTTTCTTCTTTAATCTTAATTTCTTTTATTTCTTGATAAACATCTTTTGTTGATATCTTTATCTTTGGATAGATAACTGCAAAAAATAATTCATAATCTTTAACATATAGTGGAAATATTTTTTCACCTTTACTCTGAATTAACAAAATTTTTTCATCTCTTAAAAAAAGTGGTACATCTGAACCTATTTTTCCTGCAAGTAAAAAAAGTTCTTCATTTGGTAATGGATAGTTATAAATTTGATTGAATAAAAGAAGTAATTTTGCAGCATTAGAACTTCCACCGCCAAGACCACTTCCTATAGGAATATTTTTTCTAATTTTTATAAAAAATTTATCCTTTTTTTTTATTCTTGAAAAAAATAGTTCTTTTACTTTTTCAATATTATTATCTTCAATTTCTATATTTTCAAATAAAATCTCATCCTTATCCGAATAATCAACAATAATTTCATCATAGATAGGAATTTTTAAAACAATACTTTTTATATAATGATAATTCTGTGGTAATTTACTTAAAACATCAAGTGTTAAATTTATCTTTGCTTCTGATAAAATTTTCATAAATTTTTATGTAATCTATGACTTTTATATCTTCTGGTCTTAGGTTAGTA
>JBAMLT010000211.1:0-2970 GCA_039793425.1 Caldisericota bacterium | reverse complement strand
GTGCAGTTTAAAGAATGAAAAATAGGGGGTATAAAATGGAAATAATTTCAGAATATCAAATAAAAATCTCAAAAAATTAATTTTAATAAATCTCTAATTGCCCTAAAAAATCTAATTATTGAGTTTCCATTTGAATAATTAATACATTTTATTTTATTTTTAATTAGATTATTTTCTTTTTTAAATTTTTTATCTTTATTTATTAAATATAACCTAAATTGTTCATTATTTAATCTACATTTTAAAAATTGTTTTAAATTCTCATCTTTTATAATATTTAATAAATTGTTTGTATCATTTATATACATTTCTAAAATATTTTTTAATTTTAAATTGTTTTTTAATTTTTGATTTTTTTGGTAATTTGTTGTACTTGAATGATATCTATACAAAGTAAAAACCTTATTATCTATAAAAATTTTTAAATTTTCATCAACTTTATCCAACAATAAAAAAAATAACATATCATCAGTATGAATAGATATATTTTCAAAATATTTTAATACATTTTCATAAAATTTTTTTCTAATAGCTATTGAACTACAATTAAAAAATAAAGGCCCATAATTATATTTTTTGATAAAATTATTTAAATTATTTTTTAACTCTTTTATAGTAAATTTACCAGAATAATTTTTAAAATATGGCTTAACTTTTTTCTTTTCATTAATATCTGATATAAATTCTTGATAATTATGATAATATACCAATTTCTCATCATTGGAAAATTCCTTAATTAAATTATTAATTTTATCATTTTTAAAAAGATCATCATCATCTAAGAATGATATAACATCTCCTTTAGAATTATCAATTCCTATTTTTATTTTTTTACCATGTTCGGTAGCATTTGTATAGATATTAATTATATTATTTTTATTTAAAACATAATCAATTTTTTCATCTTTAAAATTTTTAACGACAATAATTTCATAAAAGGATCTATCTATATTTTGATTTAAAACTGATTCTACTGCTTGTAAAATATATTCCTTTCTATCATGCGCTGTGATTATAACCGAAATATATGGAATCTTTAAATTATTTTTTATATTGTTATCCATATTTAATTCATTTAATTCCTTTTTTTTATTTTTTAGAAAAATTCGGATCTTTGTTTAAAAATTTAATAAATGTTTCATACCATAATTCTTTTGTCCCAATATCATATCTATAACCCTTAAATGTAGTTGCATAAAGATTTTTTTCTTTTGCAAGTAAATTTAAAGCATCCGTCAATTGATATTCATTATTTTTGCCAGGCTCGATTTTTCTTAGATATTCGAAAATATCTTTATCAAGGATGTAAATTCCGGTTATACCAAGATCTGAAGGTGCATTTTCTAACTCAGGCTTTTCAATGAGATAATCAATTTTCCATAAGTTATTTTCAACTTCCTTACCTGAGATTATTCCATAATCCTTTATTTTCTCTTTTTTTACATTTTCTACGGCAATAATAGGATTTTTAATTTTTTTGTAAATATCTATCAATTGTGAGGTTACAGTTTTATTTGTGTCTGTAACGTAAATAGTATCCCCCAAAAGAACTACAAATGGATCATCATCAACAAATTTTTCAGCATACCTCAGTGCATCGCCAAGACCCAATGGTTGCTTCTGCCTTATAAAGTAAATATCAGGGAAATTTCTGATGCCATAGTTATCCATTGTTTCATCCAGAGCATGATAATCGAAATAGTCAATAATGGCATCCTTTCCATGGCCTACTATTATAAGAATTTCATCAAGTCCGGAATTAACTGCCTCTTCAACAACATAATGTATCACGGGCTTATCAAGAATAGGTAGCATCTCCTTTGGCTGGGCCCTGGTTAATGGATAGAATCTCTTACCGGTGCCTGCAGCAGGAATTACTGCCTTCCTTACCTTATTCATAGTACCTCCCTATGCCTATGTAATTTTCAAATTTATCAGGATTTAGTATCCTCCTCCCATCAATTACAAGTACCTTTATATTCATTGTTTCTAAAATCTTAAATTCCTGCCATTCCGTTGCTACTATAATCATATCAGCATTATTAATACACTCTTCAATTGAATTGCAATAATCTATTGTATCAATCCTGTTTACAGGATCGAAGACATTTACAATTGCACCTTTTTTCTTTAACGTCTCATAAAGCTTCAATGCCTGTGATTCCCTTATATCGTTTGTATTTTCCTTGAATGATATGCCTAATTGTAGTATCTTCAATCCTTTTATCTTTTTAAATTTTCTCTCTAAAATTTTAATTATTCTTTCAATCCTCTCTTCATTAACTTTTTTTGCTGCCTTAACAATATTCATTTTCTCACCTAGGTCTTCTGCAAATGTAATTAATGCCTGTGTATCCTTAGGAAAACAGGAGCCACCATAGCCTATACCCGCTTTTAAAAATAATGGGCCAATCCTTTTGTCCAATCCCATGCCTTTTGCAACTATTTCCACATCAGCGTTTGGAATTTTTTCACATAGATTTGCTATTTCATTTATGAAGGATATTTTAGTAGCCAGAAATGCATTGCTAGAATATTTTATTAGTTCAGCATTTTCCCTAGTTGTCAAAAGAACTGGAGCATTAGTGAATTTCCATATATCTGAAACTATATTTGTATATTCATAATTACCACCTATTACAACTCTGTCTGGATGCATGGTATCGTAAATGGCGTTTCCTTCCCTTAGAAATTCAGGATTTGAAACAACTTTCACATTAAATTCCTTTTCCATTCTTGTGCCCGTGCCAGGAATTACAGTACTCTTAATAACAATGATTGCATTCTTATTAATTAAAGCAACGGATTTTATTGCTGAATATACATAATTCAAATCTATTTTACCATTTTCATTAGGTGTAGGAACAGCAATAAATATTACATCAGAATCACTCAAGAGTGAATAATCGGTAGTGAATTTTAAATTTTTTTCATTCTTTTTTATTAGTTCTTCTAGTCCGGGCTCAAATA
>JBAMLT010000210.1:0-3021 GCA_039793425.1 Caldisericota bacterium | reverse complement strand
ACAACAATGGCTTATGATTATAATAACAATACTTATTGGCTACCTTACATTAGGATTTATTATTCCACGAATAATGGAACGACCTATAATATTATAGATAATACTAATGCCTCAGTTATAACTGATTGGTTTTGCCCTTATTATACGATTTGGCAACCTTATGTTGGCGATAATAACTGGGGCTGGTATTCAACAGCAGGTTTGACTGCTCTAAAATTAAATAATGCTATTAGCGGTGTAACAAATATTAAAATCTCTTTTAATAGAATAACAACTTTTCTAACCGATTATAAAGTTTGTGAAATAGAACTTTTAGAAACAAAAAAAATACAAGTAAAAAATTTCAATTATAAATCAGAGAGGACTTTGATTTCAAATTCTTTTACTGACAATGAAATAATAATGCAAACAGACGATTTTGATTTCTCAATCTATAATTTTTTGGAAGCAAGAAATGAGATTTTTGGGAAGATAAATTTAAATGGAACAGATACTATTTTTTCTAATCATATCGTTGATTATGCTGAAATAAATACAGTCAATAAAAATTTGACATTACATTTATTACCGAAAACACTTGTCAATTTTAACAAAACTATTCCAGAAAAAATGCCAGTTATTAGCGTAAAGAAAGATTATTATCCTTATGATATTTTTAAATTATTTGGTTTAATAGTGAACAAACCTTCATATTTTTTTAATATTGAAGGAAGTCATACACCTATAACATATTTACCAAGGATAGGGAACAATATTTTAACAGAACTTTCTGATTTTCTTAAAGGGAATTATCAGGTGAGTCTTTACAGAGATTATAAAGATAATTGGATAACTTTTTCCAGAGGATATGAGCGTTATCAGATAGTTTCAAAAGCAAATGAAAGTTATATTGAACTTCCTGCGAATATGACAGAAAGTAGTAAAATGCCGATAATATTTACTATGGACTTTGCAGACCAAAATTTTTGGAATTATTTTTTTCAACAAGATATTTACAAAAATTATGTAGATGTTATAACTAAAACTATAACATATACTTATTCATATGATAGAGAAGTTAAAAAATATGTTTTTGGTCTTATAAAAGTAGTAAAGACACATAAAATAACTATTCCAGTAATAACAGAACAAAAAGTAAAAGAAATTCAAAAAGATAGTTATAATATTCTTGAATATCTTCCTGTCAGCAATGCTAATTCACCTTATGATCCAAATATGATTGTAGCAACACTACCTAATAAAGAATTGACAGCAAGAGCATTGACTATCCCCTATGACAATACTCAAATGGCGTGTCATTTTTCTTTTTATGTTCCTGCATATAATAATAATTATTTTACGAGAATAAGTAGTATAAGTGTTAAATATAAAGATGTTAGAAACGAAGTTAATTTTGACTTAAATTTTGGTTCAGAATTTGTTAAAGAAATAAATGGGCAGGAAGTAGCAAATAATATTCCTCCTGATATAGCATATAACTATGATTATTCTACATATGAGCGTTTTTTGAAGATAACAATTTTAATTCCATACTATAATGCAGTTTATTGTCAAACGGGCTTAATTCCTATAGTTGAAATCATTACAAGGAGAAGAGATAATGGACAAATAGTAGAAATAATTAGAAAAACTTTTGACCCATCACGAACAAATGGCCGTTTTGTAGATGTTTTCTCTTCAATGATAGATAATTATGTTTTAGGGACTTGTGAAATAAAATTACGAACATATGATATGAGCTTTGGTTTATTAGTAAATCATTTACCTTTTAGGTTTTACGCTTGTGATTTTTCTGGTATAGCGAGGAAAAATTCTTTTGACTATTTTCCTGCTAATGGTTTTTATAATTTGTCTATTTATGAGTGGTCTGGAAAGATTTTATCAAATCAACAACTCTATAATAACGCAGAAGGTCTTGTTATATATCAAACAGGTAAAGGTTATGAATTACTTTCTGATAATGAATATGAACTAAATAAGCTTGATTATCCAACAACTATCTCTTATTTGAAATTTGGCTATATTTGCAAAAATATTTATCCTTATAGTTCTGGTATAAGACTTTATCAAATAAAATCTTTGATGCAAACTTTTTCTTATGTTATTTATAATCCGACTTCATATATTGAAAAATATTCAAAAAATCTTGAATATTCAAAAGCGATTAATCAATTTGACAAAGAAAATGTAGTAACAAAAATCAATATAAAAATTAAAGACATTATTAATCAAAATAACACTTTTAACAAAGATATTTCACTTGCAACGAATGATATTGCACAAGGGATAATACAAGGAAACTTAATTGAAAAAGTAGTTGCTAATTTAATAGTAACTAATGAAACTGATAAATCTTATTTTTTACAATTAAATCAATTAACTACTGTTAATGATGGAACAAATTATTTTGAATATCAAATTAATGTAAAAAAATATTCTATTAGTTATTATTTCAAAAATCTAAAAGCAAATAGCAAATTACAGGCTAAATTAAATATTGATTATACTACAACTGAATTTAACGATATTGAGAAAGTTATAGATTACATTGATTTGCAAAAACAATATGGCGTAATAGATTATGAAATATCTCATTCTAATCTTATAAGTAATTCACAAGTTTATTTTGCTAAATCTTTTTTTGATGTTTATAATAATAAAGCAATATTCACCTTGAAAGATATTATCACTGATGGAGATTTTGGAATAATGTTAAGACATTCATTAGTAAAAATAATTGATAATTATCTTGGTAAAAAGATAGTCATACTTCCAAATTCAGTAGAACATAATATTGATGAGAATTTGATATTTGAAACAAGAATACAAGGTAAAATCATAGATGAGGAGGCAATATGAATATAACTTCTATTCTTTTTTTTCTTTCTTCAAATATTTTTTCTCAATTCAGTAGCAGTTATATTCATATTTCAACAAACGCTGATTTAGTTTTAATGGAACATAAAAATTTAGGTAAGTTAGGGATTTATGACGGATATCCAAGAGCAGGGGTAGATATCA
>JBAMLT010000209.1:2783-3098 GCA_039793425.1 Caldisericota bacterium | reverse complement strand
TCTTTTAGCAAAAGGAAAATGCTGAATAAAAGAAGTTTTCACCTTCTTATTTTTTATAAAAAATCTCTTATCCTCAGGTAAAAAATCTATTAAACTGAAAAGATCAGCATCAGGGAATAAATCAATTATCTGCTCCAAAACCCTTTCAGCGCCGGCATATGTAACAAGCCAGTCATGAACAATTGCAATCTTCATAATTAAATTTTAACATTTTGAAACATCGGCTTATAAGAAAAAATAAAAACAATATTTAACGCTATCCAAAACCTTAAACCCATCATTTCACATTCAAAATTTAAAATTCCACCCCTTCCA
>JBAMLT010000209.1:0-2773 GCA_039793425.1 Caldisericota bacterium | reverse complement strand
GACAAAACTAAAAAAGTTTGATTTATTAACTACATTCACTTTAGCATTGTAGGTTTTAGAAAAAAGCTGAGGGATTTTGTATTTTGCATTTGGATTTAATTTTAGTTCATAACCTTCTATTCTACCACCTGATTCCTCTATAAAATCCACCTCTTTCCCTTCTTTTGTTCGCCAGTAATAATAATTAATATATCTTTCCTGATAGGCATTGTATTTTATCCTTTCATTTATAAAAAAGTTTTCAAAAAGTGCTCCGGAATCATTTCTTATATCAAGTCCATTAAGATTATTTATAATCGCATTTCTTATACCAGTATCAAAAAAATATATTTTTCTTAACTTTTTAATTTCATTTCTTAAATTTCTGCTAAAAGGGCCAACCTTATATATAATAAATGCCTTCTCAAGTATCTGAATATATTTTGAAACTGTATTTTTATCAACCCCAACAGTATCCGCAAGCTCATTGTAAGAAACCTCATTACCTAACTGTAATGCAAGAGCCTTTAAAAGTTTATCAACTACTTCTGGATTTTTTATATTATCAAACTTTAGGATATCTTTATATAAATAACTTTTAGCAATACTAATAAGATTTCGTTCCCTCATTTCCCTTTTAAACACTATCTCAGGGTATGAGCCAAAAACAATCAAATCGTCAACCATATGCATAATATCAGCTCTTGAATAAATCTGCAAAAGTTCCTCAATAGAAAAAGGATAAAGCATAAATTCAAACTTCCTTCCTGTTAATGGCTCAACAACCTTTTCTGAAAGTTCAAACGAAGAAGAGCTGGTTGCAACAATCTGAATATCACTGAAAGTATCAACCATAAGCTTAATAACACTTCCAACATTTTTAATTTTTTGAGCCTCATCAATAAAAACAATCTTTTTATTCCCAAGCAGAAATCTTATAGCAGATGAGTTTTTATCTTCAAAAGCAGTTGCAATATCCGGCTCATCACAGTTAAGATAAACTGATATATCTCTATACTTTTCATATATCTGTTTTATAAGAGTGGTCTTTCCAACCTGTCTTGCTCCATAGATTATTATCGCTTTACCTTTAAAAAACAAATCTTCTATTTTTTTACTTATCTTTCTTTCTACAAGCATAACAATATTATTAACAGAAAAAATCACCAAAAGTCAATATTTTTAGTGAAATAATTCACCTAAATTTAGAGATTTTGGTGATTTATTGAATTTTTATTGTGCTGATTTTTCCCAGGAAAACTTTTTTAGATTTTCAAAGCTTTTTTAAACAAGCCTCTAACTTTTCTCACCCAATAAAATCATCCATCTTTAATAAAAACTCATATGCAGGAATTATTTCCACATTTATACTATCCACCTTAAACTTTTTTCTATCATCAAAACTTATTATAAGAGAATCTTTAATGCCAAAATATTTACAAGCCTATTTAATACCTGAAATCTCTCTTAAAAAACTCATCTCATCAGAAATATCAAAACAAACTTGAATTGCTTTTTTACCTACAATAAAATTGCATTCTTTAGTCTCTTTAAAACAGAAAAAATTGGAATATCTCTTTGAAATTTCATTGAAGATCAGATTTTCAAGAAGAATACCATAATCCTTCTCAGCAAAGTATTTTATACTATTTAAAAGTCCACTGTCTATAAAATAAACCTTTCTTTCTGAAAGCTCTTTCTTTTTTACAGAGCTGTAATGTTTTTTCAATAATCTTAAAAGATAGGATGACTCAGAATAATCCAGATAATTATAAAGCGTATTTTTGCCAACCTTAATCCCTAAACTTCTTAATTCATTGTATATTTTATTGATAGAAAAAAACTTCCCATCTGATTCAGCTATTCTTTTAAAGAAGAACTTTAAAGCAGAAAGATTTGTCACTTTATATCTTTCTACAATATCCCTGTAAATCATAACATCAAAATATTCCCATAGCGTTTTTCTTTTTATTTCATCATCCAGAAATGGAATTTCAGGAAATCCGCCATAAGTTAAATATTCCTTGAATAAATTAACGAGTTTTACTCTTTTTGTTTGAGAAAAAAAATCTCTTTCTTTATCAAAACTAAAACCTCTAAACAGAATAAATTCATCAAAACTTAGAGGGAACACCTCATATTTTGCTGTTCTGCCACGCAAGGATGTGGCGATTTCACTGCTTAATAACTTTGAATTTGAGCCGGTAATAAACAGATTTTTACTTATACTATCATAAAACCTTCTTATAAACCTCTCCCATCCTTCAACATTTTGAATCTCATCAAAGAAAACATAGCATTCATCCAGCGAGATATCACTGTAAAGTTCCCTGTAGTCTTCAATAATAAAATTAAGGGTACTTAGATTAAAATTTAACCTTTCATCCTCAAAGTTTATATAAATTATTTTTTCACGCTTAAACCCTTTACTGATAAGATCAGCAATACAGTTCAACAAAACAGAGGTTTTACCGCTTCTTCTTGGACCTGTGAGTGTTATAATTTTACCTGAACTAACAGGTATTCTTATGTTTCTTGGAAAAAGTTTGCTTTTTATTCCAGAAATATGAAATTCTCTTATTATTTGTTTGATAATATCTTTCTCTATCATAAAGAAATTATGCTATATCTTTATCTTTTTTATAAGGAAACCCTGACAAACCCTGGCAATTATTTAATGAAGATGTAGGAAGGATTAAAAAACCAGATAATTAGAACCCGGTCAAATTATCCAAAATTTCAATAATCTTTTGTGCAGATTCTTCCCAGGAAAATCTTTTAACATTCTCAAAAC
>JBAMLT010000208.1:0-3153 GCA_039793425.1 Caldisericota bacterium | reverse complement strand
GCTTGCCGTAGTCCCATTCGCCTTGACGCCACTGCGTCAAGTCGCTTCTGTCAGTGTTTTCAAGGAACAGCCCTCGCCCAACGATGTAGAACCTGTCGGAGATGACCATTAGATAAATTTGATCATATTCTTCTGTCTCGAAAAGTTTTATTAAATTTTTATTTTTAATATCGAGAAGGTATAATCTTGATGGGAAGATTGTTGTGAAAAATATTGTATCTTTGTTAAAAGAATAAAATTGTATTAATTTTAGTTCTTCATTAATAGAAAATATTGTATCAATGGAATTAGCATCATTTGACAATTGAAAAATCACAAAATTTTTTTTGAACAAAGTTTCAGATTCTTGTTTGTTGGCAAAAATCCAATAATTATTACTATCTTGAGGATATATTTGAAAGATTTCAAGCAAAGGAAATTCTTTAGAGTTGATAGAAGTTAATGATGTATCGCATAAAATAAGGTAAGAGTAATTTGTATCATTTTTGTTAAAAGAAAGAGTAAAAATATATTTGTCCTGGATTTGGAAGATTTTAGATGGATAAATTTCGTTTGTTACTGAAAAATTGAAGAAATTACGATTATAAAATTTATACATTAAACCAAAATCAAAAGTAATTGCAAGATTAGGGACGCCTATAAGATATTTTTTTAAATTGTAACCAAGCCAGAACCCTTTTCCTGTTGTATCAATGTGAAGTAATAAAGTTCTCTCGTAGGAGGGGAAAAAGGTTACAGTGTCATAATTTTCATACAAAACAATTGTATCAATAGGATTACCTAAAGTATCCTTTTTGATAAATATCATTTTGCTTAGTAATGTGTCTAAATTAACTTTAGATGGGATAAACGTAATCCCGCCGTCGGAAGTTAAAAATGTACTATTAAAGTTTGGACTTTTGTTAAAAAATATGTAACGAGTTTCGTCTATTATAAATTCAGGATTTCCATTGTTACAAGAAACTAAAAACCAATTCTTTCCCGAATTTGTCGACATCACGATCGTACTATAAGGACCGGGTATAACAAAAATGGAATCATTTATAATAGCTTTATTTTTCAAAAGTAGAAATTCTGTAGCATTTTGCATTCTGTTTTTATAGAGCACAGGGGCGTAATTATTGTCATCAAAAAAACTATTAAAGTTTTCAAAGTAGCAGGATTTTTTAGCACTATCGAATTTAAATTTTCTTATGAAATAGCTTATTAAACTAAAAGAACCACTACCACCCCAATCAATAGCTCTTTTTGCCACAGAAGTGCTTATAATATCCATATAGAGTTCGTTATTATGAAAAAAGTAATTTTGGGGTTGATAAATGTCAAACCTATTTTCTTCCCATTTAGATCTTCCTTGTGGCCATTTTGAAAAGAAGTTCGTATCATTAATGTTTACAAAGTTTGAATCTGGAAAATAGAAATTCCAATTACCAAATATATCGTTTGTTTGATAAAGGTTAAATCGTGCATTAATCACTATTGTATCTTTTAAAACAAAAATATCATAGATGTAAGGATAATAAGGTTCGCGGATGTACACTTTGTTTCTAATGTCAACAACTTCCATATTTTTCAGTTCCGGAGTTAAAATAAATAAAAGGGTTGGGTAATTATCAGAGAGGATTATTAGTTTATTCTTAAAAGGGTAAAACCGGGTTTTATAGAGAGTATTATAAAAATAAAATGTATCAGAAAATTTTATTTTTAAAGAGTCATTTTGATAATAATCAAGCAGATTTAAATTAACATCAAATTTAAATATTTTATGTGTGCTTCGTATAAAGATGAAATTTTCAAAAAAAATAGTACTTAAGAGCCTTTCACCCTCAACCAATTTGTCAAAATATTTTAAATTCCACTTTTCTCCACAATTGGTTGAGTAAACTATAAAGCCATTGTCTATAATTCCCCATAACAAGTTTATTTTTTTTTCATAAAGCATTTGCATAATATTTCCTTTCGGGTAAATTGTATTTTTGCCCCAAGTTCTTCCGTTGTCGGTGGTAAAAATGAATGTTCCATAATCGCCATATACAATTATTTTGTTTTCACATTGTACTGTCCCCCAAAAATTTATATTTAGCGGTGTAATATCAAACTTTTCATAGGAATAAGCAACAATTGGAATTATTAACATAAAAATAATCGCTAAGAAGTAAGAAGAAAAATTTCTATCTTTTGCTTCTATCCTTTTTTCTGTTTTTTTCATATTTCCCTCCGTGTTTTTTTTGAGAAAATTTGCCCTACCACTTATGTGATAGGGCTCAACAGTTATGGTTCCCATCCTTCTCCTTCATTGCATGGAGATGCTATTAGTTGGCATTGTACTCGTCGCCATTGGTCTGGAAAATTTGGATCATAGTCTGGCGGATCAACGTAATTACAATTAATAATATTTGTGGGTATTGCTTCGGAGATTCTTTGTAAGCGAGTTTTTCCAATAATTTCATCCCAACACCACTCATATTCATAGTAGCAAAATACATCGCAATTTGCATTTCTCACGAAGAAATATTCATAATCTTCTGGGGGTCCCTTTATCCATAAGTCAGCACATACTGGATAATAAATTTTAAACTTACGAGTTCCCTGACTGCAAGGAATAATACCGCAAAATTCGTAAACGTGCTCCGCTAAATATGAAATTACTGAATTAAAAACTATATTCGCACAAGCACACCCTTTAACATAGCCTCGAATTGAAATTATTTTATATTCTATTTCTAAATGCGTAACTGCACATTGATAACATATAGTCACAGTAATATTTTGAGGATTACATTCAGGTCGAGTTGGGCATGCAGCAGTGAGATTAAATGAGGCACAAGCGTTTGGAGCTAAACATTGGGTACAGGGGTCTGGTGGTTGGGAATTCAGTGTAGATGAATTTAAAATAGCCAAAATAAATGCCAAAAAAAGTATTATTTTCATTTCCCTTCCCTCCCTACAAATTTAAAATTTTTAAACATAATTATTTAATAATTAATTTGAAAAAAGGTTTTAAAAAGGCGAAATCCAACAAACCAATCGCAATGGCATATGCCTTATGTACATTTGTGGTACATTTTGTTTCCTTGGTGGTGGGCGGGCAAGACGGACGCAAGCGCCCGATGCTTTCTTCTTCCTTCTGCATCTATATCGGAGCGTTCTGTC
>JBAMLT010000207.1:0-23439 GCA_039793425.1 Caldisericota bacterium | reverse complement strand
TCATGGACCAGGTAATCCATTTGGATGGCCAAGAACAACAAGATTAACTGTTTTTAATAAAAACGGAACTTTTAAAAATAAAATTGACTATGATCCAATGGCTGATGGAAGATTAATTAATCCAATTTCAGTATCAGTAGATACCTCTGGAAATATTTGGGTTGCTCATTGGGCAAATTTTTCTGACATTGGTGAAATTGCGATTTTCAATAGTGAAGGAAAATTTCTTAAAAAAATAACAGGCATCTCCGAAGATAAACCTTTTGGAGCAATTGGTGGTGTTTTGTGTGGAAAAAATGAAGTTTATGTCTCTTCAGGAATAGAAGGAGCCCCAATTGTAGTTTTCGATTTACAAGGAAATTTCTTAAGAGTTCTTGAAAATTGTAAAGATACTATTCTTCAACCATATCAGATGGCTTTTGATAATCAAGGAAGATTATGGGTAGTTTCAAGATCATTTATGGTTTATGCTGTTTCAACAGTTGATGGAACAATATATAAAGAGTTTCAAATCAAAGGAGAAGCAAATGCATTAGCAGTTGATAATAACAATAATATTTATGTAGCAACATTTGATCACTATGTTGATGTCTATGATGAAAGCGGAAAACTTCTAAGAAAAATAGGAAAAGGGGGAGGTAGAGCACTGGAGAAATTCTGGTTCCCAACAGGAGTTGCAGTGGATAAAGACGGAGTTATTTATGTTGGTGATACAGAAAATGGGAGAATTCAGATGTTTAAGAACGACGGAACTTTTTTAAGTTCTACACCTAGAGGATATTATGAACTTGCACATATGTTTATAGGAACTGATGGATATATATATGCTGCAGATCTATTCCATAATGTTGTCAGAATAATATCTCCTTTTGGTGAAAAATTAACAGATTACGCTTTTTCTGTTACATCTGATGCAATTGAAAAAATATCAAAACCAGGACAAGAGGTTTCTTTCAATTTGTCACTTAACAATAAAGGCGCCAAAGATGATGTTTATAATATAAGTGTTGTATCTGATGTTTATGATTGGAAGGTTACTTATCCTGATAAATTGACAGTCCCATCAAAAAATAAAACTAACTTTGAAGTAAAAGTTTTACCTCCTTTAACAGCAAAAATTGGAGATGAATTAAAAATAGACTTATTAATAAAATCAAATGGAGATCCAACTCTTACAAAAACAGTTTCACTTAAAGTAATTCTTGCAACAAGAACAAAAATTTTAATAGATAAATTAGGAGTTGATCTTGATTCAGAATTCAATGTTAATGTTAAAGTAAGTGAGGTTGAAAATCTCTATGGATTTGGATTTACTTTTAAATATGATAAAGATTATCTTGATTTAGTAGATGTTGTTGAAGGTGACTTTCTTAAAAAAGATGGTACATCTACTCTCTTTCTTAAAAATATTAATAAGGAAAAAGGTGAAGTTATTGTTGGCGTTTCAAGAACTGGTAAAGTTTCTGGAGTTAATGGAGATGGAATTCTTCTATCGATAAAATTTAAAGCATTAAAAATTGGAAAAACACAATTAGAATTAAGTGAGGTGGTTCTTAAAGATCCAGATTTAAATCAGATAAAATTTAATTCTGAAATAAATGAAATAGAAATATTGACTCCTGATAAAAATCCACCTTCCTTATTAGTTACAATACCAAGCGAAGTTAAAACTTCTTCATTAAATATAAGTGGTAAAGTAACAGATGAAAGTGGAATTAAATATCTTAGAATAAATGGAAAGGATGTTCAAGTAAAATCAGATGGAACATTTTCTTATACTTTAACCCTGAATGAGGGTTCAAACAAAATAGTTTTTGAAGCAGAAGATACAAGAGGAAATAAAATTTCAAAAGAATATTATGTTAATTATGTTAAAAAGATTGTTTTAAAACTCCAGATTGGAAATCAAATTATGTTAGTTAATGATAGAGAACAAGAAATTGATGTACCACCACAAATAATTGAAGGAAGAACACTTTTACCAATTAGATGGGTTGCGGAACCCTTAGGTGCAACTGTTGGCTGGGATGGAGTAGAAAAGAAAGTTACTGTTACATTAAAGAGTACAACAATAGAACTATGGATAGGTAAGAATATTGCAAGAGTAAATGGAGTTGATACACCAATTGACCCTAATAATCCTAAAGTAGTTCCTATGATTATTTCTGGTAGAACAATGCTTCCTGTTAGATTTGTTGCCGAAAATCTTGGATGTCAAGTTGATTGGGATTCTAATACTAAAACAGTAACAATTACTTATCCAAAAGATTAGGTGAATAGATTAAAGCCCCTCTTAAGTAAGAGGGGCTTTTTTATTTTTATGAATAAAAAAGATTTAGGAAAAAAGGGTGAGGAATTAGCGAAAAATTATTTAATTAAATCTGGCTATAAAATAATTGAAAAAAATTTCAGATCAAAATATGGTGAAATTGATTTAATATGTGAAAAAGATAATTCCATTATTTTCATTGAAGTAAGAACAAAAAGTAATCTTGAGTTTTCGTTACCTGAAGAAACAATAACATCAAAAAAGATTGAACATTTGAAAAAAACATCTTTAGATTATTTATCTAAAAGTAATAAAAAATTTAAGGATATAAAATTTGAATTTATTGGAATTGTATTTTTATCAAATAATGATTATAAAATAAATCATATCAAAGATATCATTTTTTAAATTTTGTTAATTCATAAAGTGCAATTCCAAGTGAAACAGAAGCATTAAGAGATGGAGTTTTACCAAAAGTTTTGATTTTTATAATATAATCGCTTTCTTCTAAAACTTTAAGATTTATTCCTCTATCTTCACCACCAACTATCAAAACAAAAGGTAATGGAGGTTTAAAATCTAAAAGATTGATATTTGCATTCATATCAAGTGAAACAATCCAAAGACCTTTATTTTTTAAATCCTTAATTGTTGAATTAACTCCTCCAAATTCATACATATCTATATTAAATATCGCACCTGTAGATGATTTTATTACAATTGGAGTGATTGTTGCACCTCTTCTTTTTGGAAATAAAATGCCCTTAACTCCAAAAATTTCAGAACTTCTTATAATTGCACCGAAATTGTGAGGGTCTTCAACATTTAATACTAAAACATAAATATCATCTTTACTAACTTTCATTTCATTTAATTTTTTAATTTTTACTGGTGATATAAAACCAAGTATATTATTTGACTCTGGATATTTTCTAAAATAATTTGAATCTTTGTATGTAAAAGGAATATTATTTTCTTTCAATAACTTTTCTATCTCTTTATTTTTATAACCATATTTAAAGAAAACTTTTAATAAAATATTATTTTTTATTGCTTCAACAATTTCATTTTTATTAAAAATTACATTATTCTCTTCTAAAGAAAATTGTCTCTTTTTTTCCATCTCTAATCTCATAACCTAAATTGTTCAATTTTTCTCTTATTTCATCAGCAAGTTTAAAATTTTTATCTTCTCTTAATTTTTTTCTTCTATTTATTATCTTTTTTATTAATTCTAATTCTGTTAAATATTCATCATTAGAATCATAAAAAGAGTTATCTTTAATTATTTTTATTAACTCTTCTTTAATATTTTCTGTTTTTCTAATGATAATTTTAATTCCAAGAATTTTTAAAATCTCATCTATCTTTTCTAAAAGATATGAATAACTTCCTTTAATTTCCTTTAAGTTATATTTATTTATAAATTTAAAAATTGTTCCAATTGCACCTTGAGTATTAAAATCATCATCCATAAAATTTATAAATTCATTAAAAAGTAAGTCAATTAAATTTTTTGAATTAGGATCAATTGAATCATCTGTTTTTGATAAAGTTTGTAAAATAGAATAAAATTCTCTAATTTTATAATATTGATTTCTTACTTCTTCCATTTTTTCATTAGAAAAATCAATAGGTGAACGATAATCAGAAGATAAAAGAAATAATCTTAATACTTCAGGTTCATATAATTTCAATATTTCTTCAATTGTCAAAAAATTCCCGAGTGATTTGGACATTTTTTCTTTATTTATTGTAATCAATCCATTATGTAACCAATATCTTACAACTGGTTTATCTCCTTTCCATGCTTCACCCTGTGCTATTTCATTTTCATGATGTGGAAATATAAGATCATTACCACCACCATGTATATCAAAACCAAAGCCAAGATATTTAATTGAAATCACAGAACACTCTATATGCCAGCCCGGCCTTCCTTTCCCCCATGGAGATTCCCAAAATGGTTCACCATCTTTAGATTTTTTCCATAAAGCAAAATCGATAGGACTTTTTTTGGTTTCATCAATCTCAATTCTTACTCCAGATAGCATATCATCTATTTTTCTATTTGATAATTTTCCATATTCCTCAAATTTATTTACTTCAAAATAAACACCTGTATCAGTTTCATAAGCAAAATCTTTATCTTGAAGTTCTTTAACCATCTTAATAATATCCTCAATATGATCTGTAACTTTTGGATATAAATTACCATCTGTATCAACGTTAAGTAATTTTATATAATTTTCATACATTTTTATAAATGTTTCTGCAATCTCTTTTGGAGTAAGCCCCCATTCAATGCTTCTTTTTATAATTTTATCGTCAATATCAGTATAGTTTTGCACAAATTTTACTTGATAACCTTTATATTTTAAATATCTTTTAATAGTATCATAAACAACAAGAGGTCTTGCATGACCAATATGAGGATAATTATCAGGAGTTAAACCACAAACATACATATAAACTCTATTTTTTTCTCTTGTTATAAATTCTTCTTTCTTTCTTGATAAAGTATTATAAACTTTTATCATTATGAATTTATAACCTCCATAATTCTTTTTTTTGTTTCTTCTTTCCCAATTAAATAGATATAAACATATATTTCAAAACCTTCCTCTTTATGACTAATAGCAACTCTTAATGGATAATAAAGATTTTTACCTTTGATACCTAATTTTTTCCCAGTATCTCTTATTAAATTAAGTATCTCATTTTCGTTCCATTGATTTAAATTTTCCAAACCAATAAGAAATTCATTTAATAAATTTTTTTGTTCATTTAAAAAAACTATTTTTTCATTATCTAGTGGTAAAGGATTAAAAATGTCATTAAGAATGTAGTTTATATCACTCAAAACAAAAATATGTTCTTTCAATAATCTCACAACATCTTTTAACCATTCATCATCCACTAAAAATTGATCATTTATATATTTCTTTATCAATTCAGTTACTTTCTTATTATCAGTCATCTCAATATATTTATGGTTTAACCATTTTAATTTTGATGAACTGAAAATAGCATTACTTTTTGATAAATTTTTAAGATTGAATTCACTTATCAATTCCTCTAAAGAAAAAAACTCTTTTTCTTTATTTTCTGGAGAAAATCCAAGAAGTCCCATATAATTTACAAGCGCCTCTGGTAAGTAACCTTCATTTTTATAATCCTTTAAAGAAACTGAGCCATGCCTTTTTGAGAGTCTTGTATGATCCTCACCAAGAATCATAGGTAGATGTGCAAAATTTGGAATATCAAAATTTAAAGCATTATAAATTAATATCTGTCTTGGTGTGTTACCATGTAGATGATCCTCTCCTCTTATAACATCAGTTATTTTCATAAGAGCATCATCAATTACAACAGCAAAATTATATGTTGGAATTCCATCTGATCTAAGTATCACAAAATCATCAAGATTTTCTAATGGAAAGGTAAGATCGCCTCTTATTTCATCTTTAACAATTATCTCTCCATTTAAAGGAGTTTTAAATCTAACGACAGGTTTTATACCTTTATCTAACTTCTCTTGAACCTGTTCTTTTGTTAAATTTCTACATCTTCTTGAATATTTTGGCATTAATCCTTTTCTTAATGCTTCCTCTCTATCTTTTTCAAGTTCCTCTTCAGAACAGAAACAATAATAAGCCTTACCTTCATTTAGTAATTTATTTATATAACTATAGTAAATATCCAATCTCTCTGATTGTCTATATGGACCAAAAGGGCCACCAATATCTGGTCCTTCATCCCAATCTAAACCAAGCCATTTTAAACCATTTATAATATCATCTTCATATTCTTTTTTAGATCTCTCTTTATCTGTATCTTCAATTCTTAAAATAAATTTTCCATTATTTTTTCTTGCATATAGATAGTTAAAAAGAGCAGTTCTGACATTTCCAATATGCATATAACCAGTTGGTGAAGGTGGAAATCTAACCCTAATCATAAAACCTCCTTCAAAAAATCTTTTAATTATTATACAATAAAATTGAGGTTAAAAATGATTGCAGATTTTTTTACATTTTTAAGAATTTTATGTGGGTTGTATATAATATATCTTGGTCTTTTTAATGTAGGAAATTTTCATATATATTTTTATTCAATATTAATTGGTTGGACTACAGATATTCTTGACGGATATTTTGCAAGAATTTTTAAAAAAGAGGGGAAATTAGGAAAATATGATTTTCAAATAGACCTTTTTTTTGAATGGGCTTTCTTCTTTTATTTATGTAGAACTAATTTTGTTAATTCATCAATTTTTATTTTATATAATATTACTTTTATATTTTTAATTTTATTTTTACCCTCTAAAACTTTTTTGATGACTCTACAAGCACCAGTAACTTTTACTCCTTTTGTTATTGCTTTTTTAAACTACACTGATTTAAGAGTTGTTATAGTTTTTTGGTTGATAATTAATTTTATTTTATTTCATAGAAGATTTCTCAATGTTATTAAGGAGTACATTCAAGGAATTCCCTCTGGTGAGTTAAAGGAAGAGAAGAAAAATATAAAAAAATAGATATTCATAAATTTTATATTTATAAAATCTATTTACTTAGAGAATTTTTCTAATATAATTTAATTTTAAGGAGAGATGGCTGAGTGGCCGAAAGCACCCGCCTGGAAAGCGGGTAGGCGGGTTAAACCTCGCCTCGCGGGTTCGAATCCCGCTCTCTCCGCCATTTTAAATATAAAAAATACTAAATTCAAATTGCTATAAGAATTTTTTAAATATTATATTTAAATTTAATTATATACTTTATATGTATATGGGGCAGTGGCTCAGAGGGAGAGCGCATCCTTCGCAAGGATGAGGTCGCGGGTTCAAATCCCGTCTGCTCCACCAATTTTCTTCAATTCCTCTATTAAATTTCTTAAATATTTTATCTTTTTTAAATAATATATAACTCTATTCTTCTGTTCCTCGTTATTAATAATGTACTCAAAATTATCGGGATATTGATTTTTAATATCTTCATCGCTCACATTGATATCTTTAGAAAGAATATCAAGAATAATGTCATATTTAATCTCTTTTATGGAATTAATATCAAGATTTTTTTCAAGATCTTCTAAATTTTCTCCTCTTTCTTTAAGAAAATCTTCAAGAGTATATCCACTTTTTAATAGTTCTTCTTTAAGATGCTCGATTTTATGATATGTTTCGTCTCTAACATAACTTCTTGGAATATAAAAATCATTTATATTAATTAATTTTTCCTGTATAACCTTTTCTAAATAATCATCATTAAATCTTTCTTTTAAAATTGTATCTTTTACTTTCAACTTAAATTCATCAATATTATTGACACCAAAGTCTTTTATGAATTTTTCATCAATTTCAGGATATTTAGGGCTTTTAATTTCTGATATTTCTATCTCAACAAAATTATTATTAATCTCAATTTCCTTTCTTTCTCCTTTAGATAATCCAATTAAGTAATCTTCAAGTATGTTTCTCTTTTCTCCTACAATAACGGCTATTTCTTTAAATTCATCTTCTTTTTTAAATCTATATTTTAAAATAACATAATCACCATTTTCAACTTTACCTTCTTCTTTTGGTACAAACTCTTTCATCTCTTCTTTAATTTGATTTATCTTTTTTTCGATATCTTCATCATTAATATCCTCAATCTCATTAATAATTTCATTCAAATCTACAGATTTCACCTCTGGTATTTTATAGGTAGTTATGTAAAATTTTAAATTATCTTTCGAAAAATCTGTAAAATTTGATTCAATTGAAGGAAAAAGTTCTTTATTTTCTTTAAAAATTTTTTCGATGCTCATATCTCTTATTTCTTTTTTTAATTCTTCAAAAATTGCATCTTCACCAACAGCATTTTTAACGATATTGTCGGGTGCTTTTCCTGGTCTAAATCCAGGAATTTTAACTCTATTTCTAAATTTTTCTAAAACTTTATTATAAATCTTATCAAATTCATTAGAATCATATAAAACTTCGAATTCTAATCTATTTTTATCGGTATTTTTAATAGATATATTCAAACTAACCTCCTTTTCCTAACAAAACTCTGTTATACCAATCAATTAATTTTTCGACTCTATTTCCATAGACAATAATATCTTGATTTTCATCCAAAAGTTTCTGTTTCAGTTGTGCTAATCTTTTATTTGTTTCAATATTTATATATCTTTCTTCAACTTTATTTTTAACCTTTTCAAAACTATCTATTTTATCAAGAATTT
Organism: Caldisericota bacterium; assembly: GCA_039793425.1. Taxonomy (GTDB): domain Bacteria; phylum Caldisericota; class Caldisericia; order B22-G15; family B22-G15; genus JAAYUH01. Next base: position 14,936 of record JBAMLT010000207.1, on the reverse strand, counting down.
TAAAAATATAAAATCCATCAAGAGTACTTATGGGTTGTGAGACACCTCCAACTTTTAAATTAAAAATCTTCTCATTTATTATTGCATTGTATTTAAATATATCAAAATAGTCAGTTATGCCATCATTGTCTTTATTATCTGAATATTCCTTTACAAGTGAGGTAAAAGAATAACCTCTTAAATATTTATCATATGCATCTTTTATTTTCGCTTCTTTTAAACTTCTTTCAGTGTCATTTGTTTCTGACTTAATATAAATTATCTGTGCCTTGAGTAATATAAATTCACTCTTATTCTCATTAAAATATTTTTTTAGTTCCTCATTAGATAAACTATTTTTAATTTCATTTTCTATCTCTTTTCTAATTTGTTCAACAAAATATACTCTATATTTATCATTTCCAACATAATCATCATTATTTAGTTCACTTTCAACCACTTTATAACCCTTTTCTTTTGCATATTTCATTACAAGTGAATCTTCGATTATTTCATCAGTTACCTGTTTTTTAATTGTTAAATATTTTTCTTCATATGTAGGGTTATAAATGCCTTCAATTCCAACTGATAATAAAATTCTATTATTTATCTCATCATAGGTAATAATATCATCTCCAACTTTAACAGCAATTTGAGATTCCCTATACCACCATTTTAAAAATTCTCTATATGAAAAATATCCTAATGTTAAAATTATTAGAATTATAATTGTCCAGGTTAAAATTTTTCTTCTTTTGTTAACTCTTTTTTTCAAAATTTTCTTCGTCCTTTCAAAGTGGTGCGAAGGGCGGGACTCGAACCCGCATGGGCTAATGCCCACTGGATCCTAAGTCCAGTGCGTCTACCAATTCCGCCACCCTCGCTAAACTTTTTTAATGGTGGGTCGTACAGGACTCGAACCTGTAACACCCTGATTAAGAGTCAGGTGCTCTACCACTTGAGCTAACGACCCTAATTTAAAAATTATTATCATTGGTGCGCCTAGCAGGAATCGAACCTGCAACCTGCGGATTAGGACTCCACTGCTCTATCCTATTGAGCTATAGGCGCTAAGTGGGGTGGACGACGAGACTCGAACTCGCAACCATCGGATCCACAGTCCGATGCTCTAACCAATTGAGCTACGTCCACCATGGTGCGCCCAGCAGGATTCGAACCTGCGACCTACGGATTAGAAGTCCGTTGCTCTATCCAGCTGAGCTATGGGCGCGAAATGGTCGGGGCGAGAGGATTCGAACCTCCAACCTCATGTACCCAAAACATGCGCGCTAGCCAAATTGCGCCACGCCCCGAAATAATCACTCATAAAAGTATATTAAAAATTTTCAAAATTTCAAGAGCCCACTTTACAAAAGTAGATAGTCTACTTTTGTAAACTATTTAATGAAGATTGAGAGAATGAAGGCAATTATCAATGCTGGTAAGAAGTTAGCAAGTTTTATTTTTTTAATTCCAAGCAAATTCAAACCAATTCCAATTATTAAAACTCCACCAACACCTGTAATCATGTTTATCGTATGTGTTGTAAAAAAATTTCTAATTAAAGAGGAAAAAAGTGTTATTCCTCCTTGATATAAAAGAATTGGAAGAGTTGAAAACATAACACCAATTCCAAGAGTTGAAGATAGCGCAATAGATGTAATTCCATCAAGAATTGATTTTGTATATAAAATTGTCGCATCACCAGTTAGTCCTTCGTTTATTGAGCCAATTATCGCCATTGAACCAACGCAAAAAACAAGAGTTGCAGTTATAAAACCCTCTGTAAAAGAAGATTGTGTTTTTATTTTTCTTTTGATTTTATCCCCAATGCTTTCAAGAAATTCTTCAATTCTTAAGAATTCACCAATAATACCACCAAAAAGAACTGAAAAAACCATTATTATTATATTATCAGTTTTTAATGCAAGCATAACACCAAGAGTTAATGAAGATAAACCAACACCATCAAAGGCAATTTTTTTAATTTTTTCTGGAAATTTTGAACCAATTAAAATTCCTATAAAACTTCCAGCAATAACTGTGATTATATTAACAATGGTACCCTTCATTTATAAAAAAAGGAGGGCTTAAACGCCCTCCAATTCTTCTACTTCCTTATTTTTTTCAACCACTTTTACCTTTTCATATTCACTAAAACCAGTTCCAACAGGTATCATGCTTCCAACTATAATTGCCTCTTTTAAACCCTCGAGTGTGTCTGTTTTACCTGCAATTGCTGCCTCTGCAAGGACCTTTGTTGTTTCTTGGAATGAAGAAGCGGATAAGAATGAATCAGAAGAAAGCGCTGCTTTTGTTAATCTTAAAAGTAAAACTTTATAACTTGCTTTCTGTTTTCCTTCTGACTCAACAACTCTATTTTCTTCTTCAATTTCACTTCTATCAACTTCTTGACCTGGATAAAAATTAGTGTCGCCAGGGTTAATTATAATTGCTTTTCTTGTAAGTTCTCTTAAAATAACTTCAATATGTTTATCATTAATTGTAACTCCCTGACTCTTATATACTTTTTGAATTTCTTGAAGTAAATATTGTTCGGTTTCTCTTAAGCCCTTAATCTGAAATATTTTATGAGGATCAAGAGGTCCTTCTGTTAATCTATCACCAGGCATAACAAAATCACCCTGTTCGATTCTTAAAGTTTTTCCATAAGGAACTGAATAGATTGTTTCTTTTCCCATAAGTTTCTTTACCAATTCATCTTTATCATAACTGGTTAAATCTCTAACTTTATCAATTTTTATTTCTTTAAGGACTTCTTTTGTTTCTTCATCAAATTCAATATCTTTTACTGAAGCATTTAAATCAATAGATTTATTATCATTTAAAAGGGAATTAATCTTTTCATAAATTTCTAATGCCTTTTCTCTATTTCTTGGAGTAATAATTATTTTTCTTGACTCTTCTTCATCTTTAATAAAAACATATCCTGAAACTTCAGATATAACTGCTCCACCTTTTGGTTTTCTTACTTCAAAAAGTTCCTCAACTCTTGGTAAACCAGTTGTTATATCTTTTGCTGCAATACCTCCTGTATGGAAAGTTCTTAAAGTTAATTGAGTTCCTGGTTCTCCTATTGACTGTGAGGCGATAATTCCTACTGTTTCTCCAAGATTTACAAGTTTTCCAGTTGATAAATCTCTTCCATAACATTTAGCACATACTCCATTTGGTGATTGACATGTTAAAATGGAACGAATCTTTACTTTTTTGACACCATAATCTTTAATTTTTTGAACTGCTTTCTCATCTATCTCTTCACCTTTTTTCAAAATCAACTCTTTTTGCATTGGTATTTTGATATTAAATTCTAAAATATTATTTTCTTCAAGGGTTTTTATAACTTCTTCTGTTAGTGGAGTGTCATCTTTAACAATTAAATTGTTATCCTTATCATAAATATCCTTTGCAATAAATGCTTTTTTAGGTATTTTTTCTCCGATTTTAAATTTTATTATTTTTTCAGAAGGCGAATATATATCCTCTGCAGCATATCTTCCAAGAATTCTTTCTTCAAGCGTTTCAATAATTCTCTGACCTTCTCTTATTTCTTCAACCTCAATTCCATCAGTAAAGTTTTTAATCCAAACTGTTCCTATTTCTCTTTTCTCAATTTCCAATGCTTTTTCTTTTGTTATATCCTCATCTTTATGAACAATAATTTCTTTAGTTTCAGGATCAATAACATCTTCTGCCGCAACTTTTCCTACAATTTGTCTATAAACTGATTTGACAACTTTATCTCCAACTTTTAATGCTTTTACAGGTATTCTTTCACAATCATCATATTTTATGAAAACTTTATGTGCAACATCAGCAAGTCTCCTTGTCAAATATCCAGCATCAGAAGTTTTTAATGCTGTATCAGCAAGACCTTTTCTTGCACCATGAGTTGATATAAAGTATTCAAGAACCGAAAGTCCTTCTCTTAAGTTAGATTTTATTGGAAATTCGATGATTCTTCCAGATGGATCTGACATAAGACCTCTCATTCCAACCATCTGCAGTATCTGTTCGGGTTTTCCTCTTGCACCTGACTGAGCCATAAGTAAAAGGAAATTAAATGGATCATATTTATATATTTCCTGTACAAGTTCATCTCCTGCTTTTAACCATATATCAATTGTCTTTTTATATCTTTCATTTTCTGCCATTAAACCTTTTTCATAATAATCTCTAATCTTTTTTTCTTTCTCCTCTGCGTTTCTTATTATTTCATCCCTTTTCTTTGGAATAACCATATCATCAACACCAATAGTTAAACCAGCAACAGTTATTATTTCAAAACCAATTTTTTGAATTGCATCAAGAAGTTCAGCGGTTTTTTCAAAGCCATATTTTTTAAATATTTGAAGGAAAAGATCATTTACACTCTTCTGATCAACAAGTTTATCAAAATATGGAAAAGAATCATCCTTAAGAACATTCTGTAATAAATCATTAAATATAACTCTTCCTACAGTTGTATTTTTTATCCAATTTTTCTTCCAATAAAAATCAATTATGGTATGATATGTAACTTTTTCATCATCAAGTGCTGCTTTAAGGTCTTCAACTGTGAAAAATCTTAAACCTTCTCCTTTTTCTCCTTTTTTCTCCATTGTAAGATAGTAGCAACCAGCAACAACATCCTGAACAGGAAGAGTCAATGGTTTTCCATGTGCTGGAGATATAATATTATATTTTGAAAGAAGAAGATATTTTGATTCTGTCTGTGCAGCAATAGACAATGGAAGATGAACAGCCATCTGGTCTCCATCAAAATCAGCATTAAATGGAGGACAAACAAGAGGTGATATATGAAGAGCCTCACCATCAACAAGAACAGGTTTAAATGCCTGTATGCTCATACGATGAAGAGTTGGTGCTCTATTTAGTAAAACAACATAATCTTTAACAGTATCAGCAAGAACTTTCCATACAGGGCTATTTGCATCTTTTATTGCCTGTTCGATCATCCATTTTGCACTTCTTAGGTTTAAAGCAATTCCTCTTTCCTCAAGATTGTGCATCAAAAATGGTTTGAAAAGTTCAAGCGCTATGCTTCTTGGAACACCACACTCATCAAGTTTTAAATTTGGACCTACAACAATAACGCTTCTTCCAGAATAATCAACTCTTTTTCCAAGTAAGTTTTGCCTAAACCTACCCTGTTTACCTCTTAAAATATCAGATAATGAATGTAAAGGTCTATTATGTGAACCCATAATAGGGTGAACTTTGTGCGAATTATCCAAAAGTGCATCAACTGCTTCTTGAAGCATTCTTTTTTCATTCTGTAACATTATTTCAGGTGCATTAACATCAATAAGTTTTTTCAATCTATTATTTCTATTTATAACTCTTCTATATAGATCATTCAGATCTACTGATGCAAATCTTCCACCATCAAGTGGAAGAAGTGGTCTTAGATCAGGCGGAATAACTGGAAGAACAGTTAAAACCATATTTTCAGGTCTGCTTCCAGATTTTATCAAAGACTCAACATAGTCGAGTCTTTTCATTGAGCCAGTTTTTTTCTGTTTTGAATATGAATTTTTAATGTCATCTTTAAGTTCATCTCTTAATTTTTCAAGATCTATAGATTTTAAAAGTTCATAAATTGCTTCAGCACCTCTTTTTGCAACAAAATTGAATCCCTTTTCTTTATATTCTCTATATTCTTCTTCACTTATAACTTGTTTTTGTTTCAATGAAGAATTTCCTGGATTTATCACAACATAGGCTGCGTAATAAACTATTTTTTCAATATCATTCTTAGACATATCAAGAATAACAGGTATTATGTTTGTTGATCTGAAATACCATATATGAACAACTGGTGCAGCAAGAACAATATGACCAAATCTTTCTCTTCTTACCTTAGATGTTGTTACTTCAACGCCACATCTTTCGCAAACTAATCCTCTATATCTAATTCCTTTTAATTTACCACAATGACATTCATAATCTTTAACAGGACCAAAAATTCTTTCACAGAATAATCCTTCCATTTCAGGTTTAAAATTTCTATAATTAATAGTTTCGGCTTTCTTAACTTCACCATGAGACCAATCTAAAATATCTTCAGGAGATGCTAAGGATATTTCAATTGCATCAAACTTTTTATGTATCAAATAAATTCACCTCCTAAGATTTCTCTTCTTCCTGCTTTCTCTTTTTTATTATCTCTTCAGCAAGTCTTTGTGGTACTTCATCATATTTGAAAAATTTTGCTGTGAAATATCCTCTTCCCTGAGTAATGGATGCAAGATCAAGACCATAAGTTAACATTTCTTGTTCTGGAACCAACGCTTTTACAATGGATATTCCTTTTAATGAATCCATACCTAAAATCTTACCTCTTCTTGTGTTTAAATCTGAAATTATATCGCCAAGGAAATTCTCGGGTACTCTAATTTCAACTTCAAGAATTGGTTCAAGTAAAATTGGATTTGCCTCAACAAAGGCCTTTTTAAATGCCATTGAACCAGCAATTTTAAATGCAAGTTCTGAAGAATCAACTGGATGATATGAACCATCATACAAAACAACTTGAACATCAATTACAGGATACCCAGCAAGAATTCCTTCTTTCATTGTTTCTCTTATCCCTTTTTCTACTGCTGGTATATAATTTTTTGGTATTGCTCCTCCAAAAATCTTATCAACAAATTCAAACTCTTTTCCTCTTTCAAGTGGATTAAGTTCAATAAAGCAGTGACCATATTGACCATGACCACCTGTCTGTTTTTTATATTTTCCTTCTGCTTTACTCGATCCTTTAATTGTCTCTTTAAATGCAATCTCTGGTTTTGATAAATTTACTTCAACTCCATATTTTCTTGATATTCTTTCCAAATTTACTTGAAGATGCGTTGAACCCATTCCTCTTATTATAAGTTGTTTAGTTATATCATTTCTTTCAACAAGAAAAGTAGGATCTTCCTCAGCCATCTTAAATAATCCACTTGTCAATCTATCCTCATCTTCTTTTCTTTTTGGCTCAACTGCATAAGCAATAACAGGATATGGAAATTCAACATAGTTATATTTAACAAGAAAATTATTTTGCGCTAAGGTATCGCCTGTTGATGTAACATTGAGTTTAATTAAAACACCAATGTCACCAGCAGTTATTTCAGAAGTTTTTTCCTGATTTTTTCCTGAAATAAAGGCTATACCAGAGATTCTCTCTTCCTGTTCTTTATTAACATTATAGATTTTTGAATCTTGTGTTACTTTTCCAGTGATAACCTTGATATAATTTATTCTTCCAATAAATGGATCAATTATAGTTTTAAAAACAAGTGCTGAAAATGGTTTATTAATATCAAAATCAGAAACAACCACTTCTTTTGTTTTTGGATCATATCCTTTTCGATTTTCAGTAAGTTTTGGTTCTGGAAATTCATTTACTATAAAATCAAGAATTTCATCTGTTCCAACATCTAAAATGCTTGAAGAAATAAGAACAGGATAAATTGTTCTATTTTCAATACCCTTAAGGAGTCCTCTTCTTATTTCATCTTCAGAAAGAGTTCCTTCAGAAAGATATTTGTTTAAAAACTCTTCATCAACTTCTGCTATCTTTTCAATAAGTTCATTTCTATATGTTTCATATTTTTCTTTTTCACTATCAGGTAAATCAATCTCTTTTAAAGTATCTTTTTCTAAAATTTTTCCTTTTCCAGTAATTAAATTTATATAACCTTTAAAGTTTAAACCTTCTCCAATTGGTATCATATATGGCACTGCATCCTGACCGAAGAATTGTCTTATAGAATTTATAGCATTTGTAAAACTTGCATTTTCTCTATCCATTCTGCTTATAACAAAGGCTAAGGGTAAATTTTCCTCTTTAACAAATTCCCAAACTCTTTCTGTGCCAACCTCAACTCCACCAACAGCATCAACAAGAATAATTGCACTTTCAGAAGCAAGAAGTGCTCCTCTAACTTCTGATAAAAATTCAACATATCCAGGTGTATCAATTATATTTATTTTATAGCCCTTCCAGTTTATTGGAATTATAGATGTTGATAAACTTATGTGTCTTTTTATCTCTTCAGGTTCAAAATCTGAAACTGTATTTCCTTTATCAACACTTCCCTTTTTTTGTATCACTTTAGATATAAAAAGAATCGATTCTGTTAATGAAGTTTTACCTGCACCACTATGAGAAACTAAAGAAACATTTCTAATTTTAGTTTTTTCTACCATTATTGACTCACCTCTTTCTTTTTATTTTTTCTTTTTCTTGTAGGAAGGAAGAACTTTAATTCCTTTTTTTCTTCTTTCTTTTCAAGATCTGGTATGGTTCTAATGTTTATTCCAAGTCCTCTTAACTCTCTTACGAGTACTTTAAATGATTCAGGAATTCCAAGTTCTTCAATATCTTTACCTTTGACTATACTTTCATATGCTTTTCTTCTTCCATCAATATCATCAGATTTTACTGTTAACATCTCCTGTAAAAGATTTGCAGCACCATATGCTTCAAGAGCCCAAACCTCCATCTCTCCCAATCTTTGACCTCCAAATTGAGATTTTCCACCAAGTGGCTGTTGTGTAACAAGAGAATAAGTACCAGTTGACCTTGCATGAACTTTATCAAGAACAAGATGGTTTAATTTCATAAAATATGCATAACCAACAAGAGCAGGAGATTTGAATGGCTCTCCAGTATATCCATCATATAAAACCTCTTTACTATCAATATTAATTCCTGCTTTTCTTAAAATATCTTCAATATCTTTTTCTTTAATTTGCGAGAAAATTGGAATTTCAAATCTTAAACCAAGTTTATAAGCAGCATAACCAAGCATAGTCTCAAGTGTTTGACCAATATTCATTCTTGAAGGAACTGAAAGAGGTGAAAGTACAATATCAATTGGTGTTCCATCTTTTGTATAGGGCATATCTTCCTCAGGAAGAATAGCAGCAACAACTCCTTTGTTTCCATGTCTTCCTGCCATTTTGTCTCCAATCATAACTTTTCTTTTTTGAGCAACAAGAACTTTAACAAGTTTTTCAATTCCAACTGGAAGTTCATCTCCTTTATCTCTTGCATAAATTTTTGTCAATATAACAGTTCCAAATTCTCCAGGTGGAAGTCTTAATGAATTATCAACGACATCTCTTCCCTTTTCTCCAAACATTGCTCTCCATATTTTTGATTCTGGTGAAGTATCAAGTTCAACTTTTGGAGCAAGTTTTCCAACAAGAATATCACCTGGTTTAACTTCTGCTCCTAATCTTACAATTCCTTCTTCAGTTAAATTTCTCAATTCAGATTCATCAACATTTGGGATATCTCTTGTTAAAATTTCTGGGCCTGCTTTTGTTTCTCTTACAGTTGTTATATATTCTTTAATGTGAACTGAGGTATAAGTATCATCCTTAACCAATCTTTCACTAATAAGAATAGCATCCTGATAGTTATATCCTCTCCATGGAAGATATGCAATTAAGACATTTCTTCCAAGAGAAAGTATACCTTCCTTTATCGCTTGACCATCAGCAATGATATCACCTTTACTTATCTTATCATTCTTTCTTACTATTGGTCTTGTATTTACTGCTGTGTCCTGATTTGATCTTGAAAATTTCTTCAGTTCATAAACTTTCTGTTCTTTTTTACCCTTTATAACAATTTTATCTGCCGAAACTTCTTTAACAACTCCATCTATATCTGAAATTACAATGCTTGGATCATGTTTTGCTACTGCTTTTTCAACTCCTGTTGCAATTATTGGAGGTTCTGGAAAAAGAAGAGGAACTGCTTGTCTTTGCATATTACATCCCATAAGTGCTCTATTTGCATCATCATGCTCAAGAAATGGAATTAAAGAAGCAGATACAGAAAATACTTGAAGAGGTGAAATTTCCATAAACTGTATCTTGTCAAGAGGAATTTTTTCTAAAACTTCACCTTGAAATCTACCTGTTGCAAATCCATCATTTAATAACCTACCGTTATCATCTTTTAAAAGTTCACCTTTTTTATTAACAGGAGTGTTTGCCTGTGCTATATAGAAATTTTCTTCTTCCAATGCTTCAAGGTAAAAAATTTCATCAGTTAATTTACCATTTTTAACTTTTCTATATGGAGTTGTAATAAATCCATATTTATTTACCTTTGCGTAAATTGTCAGTGAATTTATAAGACCTATGTTTTGTCCTTCTGGTGTTTCAATAGGGCATATCCTTCCATAATGTGAAGAGTGAATATCTCTAACCTCAAGACCGGCTGTTTCTCTTGTTAAACCTCCTGGACCCATTGAAGATAATCTTCTTTTATGAGTTATTGATGAAAGTGGATTGGTTTGTTCCATAAACTGTGAAAGTTGACCTGTTCCAAAAAAACTTTGAAGTGCTGCAGTTATTGGTTTTGAATTCACTATATGCTGTGCTGTAAACATTTCTTCTGAATATGTGCTTATTCTACCTCTCATAACCTTTATCATTCTCAACAAACCATATCTCATATTTGTTTCCATTAATTCACCAACACCTCTTACATATCTATTTCCAAGATGGTCAATGTTATCAAGAGGCGCTTCATTATTTTTTATTTTTACTGCATGCCTTATTATTGCTATGATATCTTCAAGTCTTACTATGTTATCTTTTAATTTAAGACCAAATCTCTGATTTATTTTATGTCTTCCAACATCTGATAAATAATTTCTTTTTGTATCAAAAAAAGTTACATGAATTAAATTTTTCGCTGATTCAAGAAGTACTCTTTCACCCGGTCTTAACTTTCTATAGATATCGAGAATTGCATCTTCTTGAGTTTTGTTTGTATCTTTTTCTAAAGTTCTTTTTATTAAATTATCTACAACATCTTTATAGATTTCTACATCATTAATTCCAATTGAAAAAAGAATATCAACCTTATCTTTTGTTATCTCTTCATTTTCATAAAAAACAACTTCGCCTGTTGATGAATCGTATATATTTTCTGCAAAAGTGCACGGTAGATATTTATCTATTTCATTAATATTTATCTTTATTCTTCTTTTCTCTTTAAAGAGTTCCATTATCTCTTCATCACTCATCTCCTGAAAAACTCTTAATATTGTAGGAAAATATAATTTTCTTGAACCTTTATTCAATCTAACCACAAGTGTATTGTTTGTCTCAATTTCAAAAATGAACCATGTTCCTCTTTCAGGAATCAATCTTGCCTCAAAGAGGACTCTTCCTGAATGTGCTGAAGATGGTTTTGTGAAATAAACTCCAGGTGATCTGATGAGTTGCGAAACAACAACTCTTTCAGCACCATTAAAAACAAACGAACCATATGGAGTTATGTAGGGTATCTCTCCTAAAAAAACTTCTTGTTCTTTTATCTCTCCTGTTCTTTTATTAGTTATTCTTACCTTTGCTTTAAGAGTTCCTGAATAAGTTAATTTTCTCTCTTTACATTCATCAACTGAAAGTTCTGGAGGAAACACAACTGGATCAAAAAATTCAACTTCTGCTTTTGGAGTTACAACAGGAGATATTTCATCTAAAAGTTTTGCAATTTTTTCATTAACAAAATTAAAAAATGATTCCTTTTGATACTCTAATAAATCAGGAATCTCAAGATTACTAAAAATAAAATTATTGAAGTTTATAACTTCTTTTATATGCATATGATCTCCAGTTTAAAAAAAGAGAGAACCCCGAAAAAAATGCTCGGGGTTCTACTATTTAATTTCCACTGTTGCTCCAACAGTGGATAGTTTGTTTTTAAGATCCTCTGCGTCCTCTTTACTTACACCTTTTTTAATTACTTGAGGGGTTGATGCAACAAGGTCATTTGCTTCTTTAAGAGATATATTAAGTACTTCTCTTAAAACTTTAATTACCTGTATTTTTGCTTGACCTACACTTGATAAAACAACATCAAAGGTTGTCTTTTCTTCTTCTTGAACTGCTGCTCCACCTTGCTTATCGGTATTTCCTGCTACTGGGACAGCCATTGGCATGCCAGAAACACCAAATTTCTCTTCAAGTGCTTTTACAAATTCAACGAGTTCAACAACACTCATTTTTTCAATTGCTTCTAAGAGTTCCTCTTTTGTCATTCCTACTTCCTCCTTTATTCTTTCTTACTTTTTATTTCATTCAATACATTGATAAGCCTTGCTATCGGGCTCTTCAATGCAAATACCATTCTAACTACTGGTGATTTAAGTGAATATGCAAGTTTTCCATAAACTTCTTCAATCGAAGTTATGGACGAAAGTGAACTTAAATCATCACTTGTTAATGTAGATTCGCCAAAAATACCACCTTTAATATTGAAGTTCTTTCTGTGTGTTCTCTGATAATCTGAAATGAGTTTTACAATTCTGAATGGGTCTTCATAACCAAAAACCACACCTGTTGGACCTTCAAGTATTTCTGTTTTGATTTTTATTCCTTTTTTCTCTAAAACTTTTTTAACTAAAGTGTTTTTAAAAACTTTAAACTCACCCTTTTTTGTTTTCAATTCTCTTCTTAAAGGAGCAATTTCTGAAACAGGAAGTTCATTAAAATATGTGAAAATCATAATTTTAGAATCATTAACTCTTTTTTCTATCTCTGAAAGCATAACTCCTTTTTTCTCTTTGGTTATCATCACATCCTCCTAAAATTAAAAAGTCCTTCCACCGAAGGACATGAAAATCTTTTCTTATCTTTTCATGCCTCGATGGGCGAATAATCTTTAAGCTTTAAAAAGCACCCACTTTCTCAGGCTTACTTGGTTAAAGTATTCAGTACTTTTGTTACATCTAACTTCAAAGAAGGGCCCATAGTAGTAGCAATATAAATTGACTTGATGAACTGTCCCTTCACTGAAGGTGGTTTTGCTTTCAAAATAGCATCAATTAAAGATATAAAATTTTCCTTAAGTTTATCTTCGCTGAAACTAACTTTACCAATATTCACATGTATATTTCCAAGTTTATCTGTCTTTATCTCTATCTTTCCCATTTTTATCTCTTTTATAACTCTTCCAACATCCATTGTAACTGTTCCTGTTTTTGCATTTGGCATAAGACCTCTCGGACCAAGAACCTTTCCAAGTTTGGAAATAACTGGCATCATGTCTGGAGTTGCAATTACAGAATCAAAATCAATCCATCCTTTAAGAATTTTTTCAACTGTTTCTTGATCTCCAATATAATCTGCACCAGCATCCTGTGCTTCCTGAACCTTATCTCCTTTAACAAATGCCAAAACTTTTTTTGTTTTTCCTGTACCATGAGGTAAAAGAACTGAACTTCTAACTGTCTGGTCTGTCTTTTTAGGATCTATGTTTAATTTTAAATGAACCTCAACACTCTCATCAAATTTAGCACTTCCAAGTTCTTTAACTACTTTAAATGCTTCATCGACATCATAACTTTTACCTTTTTCAACCTTTGAAAGTAATGCTTCATATCTTTTTCCCATTCAATTCACCTACCTTTCAACCTCAACACCCATACTTCTTGCTGTTCCTTCTACAATTCTCATTGCCGCTTCAATTGAATCTGCATTAAGATCTTTCATCTTTTTTTCTGCAATTTCCTGTAATTGTTTTTTTGATAATTTTCCAATTTTATTCTTATTTGGTTCGCCTGAACCTTTTTCAAGTTTCAATGTTTTTTTTATAAGTTCAGAAACAGGTGGTGTTTTTATTTCAAAGGTAAAACTTTTATCTTTAAATACAGTTATTATTACTGGCAAAACTATTCCTTCTTGATCTTTTGTTCTCTGATTGAACTCATTACAAAACTGCATAATATTAATGCCCTTCTGTCCCAAAGCAGGACCAATTGGAGGAGCGGGTGTTGCTTTTCCTGCAGGTATCTGAAGTTTAACTATTGCTTCAACTTCTTTAGCCATTCATAAACCTCCTTTATATCTTCTCTAAATGGACAAAATCTATTTCAACAGGTATATCTCTCCCAAAAATTGAGAGTCTAACCTTTGCTTTTTCTTTGTCTTCATATATCTCTTCAACCTTTCCAATCATCTGATCAAAAGGTCCTCCCATAACTCTTACAGTGTCTCCAACTGAAAAAGTTAGTTGTGCTTTCGCTTCTTCAATTCCTATTCTATCCATAATAACTCTAACCTCTTCATCTGTTAAAGGTGTTGGTTTTCCACCACCACCAACAAAACCAAGAACACCAGGGGTATTTCTTATAACAAACCAGGTATCATCATCCATAATCATCTCTACAAGAACATAGCCAGGATAAACTTTTTCAGGAACAATCTGTCTTTTTCCATCTTTAAGTTTCACCTTCCAGTCAACAGGAACTTCAACTCTAAATATTCTATCACGCATATTATTTGCGTCAATACTCTGCTCAAGATTTTTTTTGGTCTTTTCTTCCATTCCTGAATAAGTATGAACAATATACCACTTTTTTTGTTTTTTTTCTTTTTCTTCTTTAATCTCTTCTTTTTTCATAATAAATTATATTGATGTAATTAACTGCAATAGATAAGCAAAAACATAATCAAATAGACCAATTAAAACTGCCCAAAAGGCAATGAAAATTAAAATGGTTACAAAAGAATTAATAAGCAATTCTCTTGATGGCCAGGTAGTTCTATTGATAAATTCTTGCCTAACTTCTTTAAAAAAGTTTGATATCCTTTTTAAAAAACTAACTTTTTCATTCATATTAAAAAATGGCAGGCCAGGAGGGACTTGAACCCCCAACAACCGGTTTTGGAGACCGGTGCTCTGCCAATTGAGCTACTGGCCTACTTTACCTCCTTATGAACGGTGTGCTTTTTGCACCAGGGGCAATATTTTTTTATCTCCATTCTGTTCGGGTCATTATTTTTATTTTTTGTTGTTGTATAGTTTCTTCTCTTACATTCTGTACATTCAAGGGTGATAATCATTCTCATTCTTTTCTCACCTACTCAATAAGTTTTGATACAACACCTGCACCAACAGTTCTTCCACCCTC
>JBAMLT010000206.1:0-3205 GCA_039793425.1 Caldisericota bacterium | reverse complement strand
CAAGTGGAATAGCAAAAATACTGCCAATAACATCTATGCTGAGGATAATAAAAAATATTGGAAATGGAGAAAATAGGTGTCACTATGTTTAAAATAACAGAAAGATCTATTTATGAGCCAATATCTGAATTTCTTAAAAAAGAATTGAATATAGAAAGCATCTCAGAAGTAACTTTAAAGAAAGGGTTTATTGATATTTTCTTTCAAATAAATTCTTCTTCATTTATTGTTGAAATTAAACTTGGAAAAGAAGAAAAGACACTTACAAAAGCTATAGCACAAGCTTATAACTATGCAAATCAAAGGGGAACAAAAAATATAGTTGCATTAATATTTCCAAAAATAAAAAGTGGTCAAACCGTTCTTAATATAGAGGATTTTAAAAAAGCAGTTTTAATGGAGCCCGTAAATGGATATATTCATACTGATTATTGGGAACAATGGATTGAAAACGAAAAACTAAAAAATGTACTTGAGGAATTATATAAACGATTTATAGAAAAAAATAGGAAAGTAGACTTTAATTCTGTAGTTAAGGCTATAAGAGAGCTTGTGCAAGAGCTTTATGAAGTAATTAGACAAGCTAACTCCGATGAAATTTTTGAAGAAGTTGCAAAGAAACTAGAATTATTTGTTGGTTTGGGGGAATTAGATAAACAAAAAGCAAAAACACAAGTTAGCATGCTTGCATCTTATCTTCTGTTTAATCAGATTTTATTTTATCAACTTTATAAGATAAAAACTAATGATAAAAAGCTCAAAGAATTAAAGCCAATTAAATCTCTAAACAACTTAAAAGAATACTTTTCTAAGATAAAAAATATAGACTACCAGCCAATTTATGCAATCAACTTGGTGGATAAGATTCCAGAACGTTCAGAGATTTTAAATATAATAAATGATGTTATAAAGAATTTAACTTTCATAAGAACTGAATATATTACTCAAGATTTAGCAGGTAGATTTTTTCATGCTTTACTCCCTAATGATGTAGCTAAAGTATGGGCTGCTTTCTACACTAATCCAATAGCTGCAGAGATATTAGCAAGATTAGCAATTGATAAATGGGATGAGAGAATCTTGGATCCTGCATGTGGTTCTGGAACATTGCTATCAGCATGTTATAGAAGAAAATTAGAACTATACGAAGAAGAGCACAACGAGGAAACACAAAGTGATGATAATATAAAAAAATTGCATAAAAAGTTTCTAGAAGAAGATATCACTGGAATTGACATAATGCCCTTTGCTGCGCATTTAACCGCAATAAATTTGGCAACACAAAAATTGGAAGAACCAACTAATATTGTAAGAGTTGCAACTATGGATTCTTTAGATTTAGAAAGTAGAATTTTAACACCAGAGTTTAAGAGTGGAGAGGGTATCCCAATTAGACCATTTACTGGGATTGTTCAACTTACACTTACACCAGAAATGGAATTAGCGAAAAAACCAGTTAGGAGAAGAGAAATGCCTGTTTCTCCATCTGGTATGGGAAAAGAATTTTATTTAAAACCTGTTGATGTTGTTTTAATGAATCCTCCATTTTCTGATAGAGAAAAGTTACCTAAGGATTACCGAAGAAAATTAAAAGAAAAAAAAGAACTAGGAAAAATATGTGGTCATCAAATTAATCTTTGGGGGTACTTCTTAGCTCTTGCTGATTTAATATTAAAGTCAAATGGTAAATTGGCCGTAGTGATTCCTATAAATATTGCTAGGGGAAAAGCAACTGAAAAAATTAGAAATTATCTTTTAGAAAACTATCATATTAAATATATTCTAAAGACAACTAAAGACTTAGCATTTAGTGAATCTGCAGCTTTTAAAGATATTTTATTGATTGCTGAAAAGAGAAAACCTACAAATGATGATTTAACTGAAATTGTATTCCTTAAAAAATCAATAAAAGAACTCACATTAGAAGAAGTAAACGATATAATAAACAATTTAAAATCAAATATCGAAAAAAAAGATCTTTTTGAAACTTATTCTGTAAAACAAAGCTTATTTAAAGAATCTTTTATGAAGTTTATTTCTACATCTTCTTTAAAAATAAACTTTATTTTAAATGAATTCTATAAAAAATTATCTTCTTCACCTAATCTTAGAAAAATAGGAGAAAAAGATATTAAAGAAGGATTTGGCTTTAGACCAAATGGTCTTTCAAAAATTATTGTGATATCTAACCCAACTTCACCAGAAAGATTAGAACGTTCAGAATTAATTTTAAAAAAAGAAGAAAGGGATTATCTTATCGTAACTTCAAAAAGCTTAAGAATAGACATAAACATAAGTAAAAATAAGGTAATTCCAGCATTAAGAAGTTTAACGGGAATGAAGCAGATGGATATTACAAATTATACTGATTATATTATTTTATCTTCTTATAAAGAATTTAATGATATTAGAAAAATTTTTATGAAAACTAAGATAAATTGGATGAAAATTAAAAGATATGCAAAAAGATTAAAAACTTGTAATGTAATTTTACCTGATAAAATAAATCTTTCTTCGCCAAATACTTTTTTAATATCTGTTTTTTCTGAAAAATCTATTCTTCCAAGTAATATGTTTTATCTTTTGTACACGGAAAATTTAGAAAGTTCAAAAATATTTTGTTTATTTTTAAATTCAATTGCTACAATTTCTCAATTTATTTTGAACAAACCAGAAACATTAGGTACTTATTCTAGGATGAGAATAGAGGATTGGAAACAGGTTTTTATATTAAATTTAGAATCATTAAATAAAGAATATAAAGAAATGCTTTTAAAACTATTTGAAAAATTAAAAAAAGTTGAATTTCCATCTATTAAGGATCAATTAAAAAATAAATTTCCTGCAAGAATAGAATTAGATAATACAATCTTAAAAATTTTAGGATTTTCTGATAAAGATTTAGAAGAGTGGTTACCAAAAGTGTATGATGCAATAGTAGATGAATTAGATGCAATGGGTGAGGTTAAGTAAAATGTTTTTAATTTCTTTATAATATAAAAATACTTATCAAATTCATTTGTATTTTTCTCCATTAATTCCCTTACCTTAGGCAATGAATATACAGAGTTTACATGAACACAATTCTCGGAATAACAAAATGAATGGCTAAGTTGTTCTTATTCTTATCTTTATATCACCCATTAACTATTTTTGCCAGTAATATATTGTTCAGGAGCTGCTTGTCCCTCAACTGCAACATATA
>JBAMLT010000205.1:0-3229 GCA_039793425.1 Caldisericota bacterium | reverse complement strand
TTTGAACCCTCGCATCCCTACGGAACCAGACCCTCAATCTGGCGCCTTTGACCAGTCTCGACAACCTCCGCTTTGATTTAAAATTGTTAACAATATCTTATATTTTTCTGTTGATGTTAAATTCACAAATTTTTCTTAAATCACACAAATCGCATTTATTTTCATTTATTTTATAATCTTTTTTTACATATTTTTCAATTTCATTTTCAATATCCTCATAATCAATTTTTTTTACTAAATTGTTTTTTAAATAAATTATAAAACCTATAACATCTTTATAATTATAATTAAATATCTTTGAAATTAAATATAGATAAATTCTAACTTGCAACATATCCTCTTCTCTTTCCTCTCCTGTTTTAAATTCCAACAATACATCCCCGCATAAAGCATCAATCTTTCCCGAAATTAATAAACCCTTATAATAAAATAATATTGGGTATTCATACTTTATATCCTTGCATTTTTCCTTTAAAAAATTTTTTTCATCTGTGTTAAAATTTAAATTATCTATTATTTCATCAATGTTCTTGTACCTAATATTAGCATGCATCATTGAACCTTCCAATGAAAATTCGTTTATATCATCGGTCCCTTTATCCTCATAATATTGAAATTTTTCTGGACAAAATATAAATCTCGCTAAATCCTCAACACTTAAATATATTTTTTCCTTTTTAATTTTATAAGAATCCCCTAAATTAATTTGTTCTATATTTAAATTTTCATTTTTGACAGATGAAAATTTAAAATTTTCATCATATGGATATTTATTTATATCTATGTTATCTAATATTATTTCATTATAACTTTTAAATCTATTTTCTTCATTTTTGTTATCTTTCTTGTTATAATCATGTAATGGAATGATTAATAAATTCCTAGCTCTCGTCAGGGCCACATATAAAACTCTCAAGTTTTCTATTAATTCCTTTTCCTTTATTTCTTTTTCAATTATATCCAAAAATTTTTTATTCATTATTAAACCTTTAGATATCCCTAGGCCATGTATTCTATGTAAATATAATTCCCTACTTCCAGGACTTTTAAATTCAGTATCTGCTAATATAACAATCGGAAATTCAAGACCTTTTGATTGGTGAATGCTGATTAATTTTACACCCTTTTCATAATTTTCATTTAAAGAAACAATATTGAATTTTTGATCTGAATATTGATTTATAATATTTATAAAATCTACTAACTTTTTAGTTTCTGTCTCTTCAATCTTCTGCAATATTGACAAAAATCTTCTATATCTTATAATTTTATCTAAATAATTATCAGAATTTAAAATCCTTTTAGAATAATTAAATTTATTATCAAAATTTTTTACCAGCTCAATCTTTTTGATTTTATCAACATATTTTCCCGAATCTCTTATAAATTCCTCAAGTTTGTCCTTCTCTTTTTCACATTTATCTTCAACTGAACAATTATATAAAAATAAAACGATTTCAATAAATTCCAATTTGTTACGTATATCTGCATTGTATTCGTTGTAATAATAATAAATTAAATATAAAAGATTCATAATAATTTTGATTTCAAGATCTTCCAATAATGATTTTTCCACAATTACACTATATTTAATATTACTAGATCTTAAAACCTCTGCATATTCCATTATATGCGTTTTTGATCTAAATAAAATCGCAATATCCTCATATTTTGCTCCATTTTTTACTAAATTTTCAATTACTTCTTTTATATAATCCGCTTCCTTTTTCCTTCTGGATTTTTTTGTTTTATCATTAACATCACTGGTAAATAATTTCAATATTATTTTGCCATTACCTTTATTATTTTCATATACTTTCAAATTATGGAAATTTTTTTCTATCTGTGGATATTTATTTTTTAAAGAATTGAAAAGTTCGTTTACAAAATTTATTATAATTTCATTACTTCTAAAATTTTTGTCCATATGATATGGATTTAAATTTAATTCTTTTGCAATTGTCTCAACATAATCAGGTTCAGCATCCCTCCATTCATATATACTCTGCATGTAATCTCCGGCCATTATCAACCTACTATTCTTTGAAATATTTTTTATTATTTCCAGCTGTATGTAACTTGTATCCTGGACTTCATCAACTATGATTAATTCATAATTTCCATATTCAACATCTTTTAAAATTTCATTTGCAAAATATAATATATCATCATAATCTATGGCCCCTTCCCTTATTTTTAAATCGTCCAAATGCTTTTTGTATTCAAAGTACATATTTTTCAATAATTTTTTTTCCTCCTCGGATAGTTCAAAATTTTCAAAAATGATATCCATGTAAATATCTGTGTATCCAAATCTTTTTTGATAAGTGTATATATAAAACAATAAATTTTCTAGTGAAAAGTCATAGCTATATATCTTATGTAAAGTTATTTTTTTATAAAAAAATTTATATATTAAATTTATATCATCTTTTAAAATATTCTGTTTTACATATTGCCATGCCTTTTTTCTGAGTAAATTTATATTTATTTCATCTTCAACATTTATGTTAATATTAAATCCTTTTAAAGTTGAATATTCAGAGATAATTTTCAATGAAAATGCGTGGATGGTCGTTACATTTGTCAATTCATCAATTATGTTGTAATTTTTCTTTAAAATTTCTCTCAATCTTCCTCTGAATTCAGTGGCGGCCGAATCAGAAAATGTTAGTACAAGAATTCTTTTAAGACTCTCTTTTACATCCCTAGAACTTTTTAAGAATCTATTTATAATTTCAAGTAAAACTGTAGTTTTTCCAGATCCTGCCACTGCTTTAATAAGAATGTTATTATTTTTTGAATCTTCTATTATTTTTTGCTGTTCTTCATCAAACTCAATATTCATACTATTCACCCCAACATACATGATAGAATTCACAGTCTTCACAGGATTCATCATTTTTTTCAAAATTACATTTGGATATTTCGTCCATCGTAGAAATTAAAAATTTTCTTATATAATTTAAACTGACATTATTAAGTTGTATGAACTTGAATTTCAAATCTTCAGAATTTTTAAAATAATTGTATTTTTCTTTATCAAAATTAGAATATAATTTCACATTTTCTATTTTTGCGGATCTTATTGGTAGATAAAATGCAACGACATCCTTTTTCAATATATCCGAATAATAATAAAAATATATCAATAGATTGAGATCAACGTTTTTTAAATCATTAGAATTTTTTCCATCCCACATTTTCCTCTTCCTGGACTCGGCGCTTG
>JBAMLT010000204.1:0-3328 GCA_039793425.1 Caldisericota bacterium | reverse complement strand
GACCTAATGGAGGATATTTAGAATAATAATCTGGCTCGACCAATAAAGTATTCATTAGGATCCATATGGATATGGATCCTTAAATTTTTTTCGTACCAAGATATTTTTCAACAATTACTTTATTAGAATTTTTGTCATATATCCACAACAATTTATCTCCCACATTCAACTCAAGTAATTGTGATATTTCAAGTGGGACTGTAGTCCTAAAAGATCGACTTTTATTCTTTTTGGCTAAGCTTATTGATGAAATTTTAGTCAACATATTAAACTTAATTATAACCTTGATAATAAAGTTTTAAGGTTGCACCTGGTTTTTCTTTTTTTTTCTACCTTTTTTACAATAATCTATATCAGGAAAGTCTGTATTTTCATTGAGTTCATTCCTAGACTTTGAATATTTTACCAGGAGCTCAAGAGAATTTAAGGCATACATTAACCCCTTCATATATAATTCATATTCATTATTTTTTTGCATTTTTTGATAAAGTTCTTCAATAAAAGTAATCTTATGATGTTCATCACTATTTCTAATTAAATGATAAAATCCTATTAAAATCTGTGCAATATTTCCATTGATTTTATAAGCATATTGGCAGCTTTCAGGTTTATTAGGTTGGTCATCTATCAATTTTTTTGGGCTCATCAAAAAGAGCTTCCCATCCTGTTTAATTTTTCTCGCATCCAATGAATTATTGTTATCTAATCCATAAACTGCCATTACCAAGTCTATAAATTCACCTTTTTGTATACCAGTTTTTCTAAATAAATCATTTGCAATTCCATCAAATACGCTTGGGTTTATTTTCTTATTGGGATTTTTAACCTTGTAAAGTAATCTCTTAATATTAACATCTTTAATATCTCTGTTAACTTCTTTTTCTAATTCTTTTACACTAAATTCTGGCGTAGGAGAGATCTGCTGTTCAAGGTTATTTAATTCATTTAATTGTGATTGTCTTCTCCTTTCCAGTATTTCGGAGTATTCTTTTAATAATTCATGGTCAGGTCTATTAATTTGACCCTCCATCGAACTTTTTAACTTTTTAATCATTTTTTTAGCTTTATCAAATTTACCCTTTTCTATTAGTTTTTTAATTTTATCAATTTTGTCTATTTTATCAGACACTGATTTTTGCCTATTTAAAATTTGAATCTGTCTTAATATTTCACTTACAGCATTGAAAAATTCTTCAGTTTCAGGGTTTATATTTTCAAAATTCTCTCTATTTGTGTTTTCTAATATTTTATCAGATAAAATATGAATTTCTCCATAATTCCAAAAATTGAAAGCACCTGTATATAAATTCCTGACAGTAATTTCTGGAGCATCGAAACGTCCAATTGTCATAAGTTTTTTCTTATAAATTATTCCGTGATGAATTCTTTTATATTGGGGAATTTCGTTTTTTAAACTTCCCCTTTCTATCTCTTTATTATATTTTGACGTAACTATCCATATTGCAAAAATAGGATTGCCATTAGAATCCTTATGTATATAATGAGAAAATGAATCCGGATCAAATAAGGAATCATTAATTATTGGTCTAAATAATTCCTCAGATTTTCCATTACTTCCTTTAAAATAAATATGTACTTTTGGTTCTTCAATTCCAACACTTTCCAAAAAACTTTTAATTTTTTCTTTGAATAAGGATTCAGCAAGTTTTAAAGGTACTGTTCTGATTATTCTATATTTTATTGCCTCCTCTTCAAAATAAGGTTTTTGATTAATTTTAATATCCTGAAGGGTAATCAAAGTACCTGGCTTGAAATCAGGATCATCTTCTTCTCTTATATCCTCCACACATTCTTCAATAACTTCCCTGAGTGACTTTGTTCTTTCATTAGCTAAGTTTAAAAATCTATTCGTATCAATTGATGTCATATATTTTTTTCCGTTTTCTTTTTTGGTAGCAATTATTATTTTAGAGAAATTTGGAACCCCACTATATATTCCTATGCCTCTCCAACCAATATCTTTTGCAACATCTTTATTTGAATAGCCAACTTTCATTGCAGTATATAATTCATCATAATTCATTCCACTACCATAATCTCTTATGGTAATTGTATTGCCATTATTTATAAATGATACTTCAATTTTTAATTTTGTTTCATCATCAATATCCTTAAAAGCATCCAACGCATTCTGAATATATTCCCTTATACAATTCGAATTATCTGTATAGAGTCCAGAAGTTAAAGATTCCAAAATACCAGATCCTGTTACTTCATCACCTTCTTTAAATCTCATTATTTTATCACCCCTTTACCTACCAATTTATTAAACTTTGATCTATATATATTTTATTTCCATTCTCTGTCATTTTCCCTCTCACCTTCATGGGTGCCCGGGATGTTCCTTTTTCCATCTTCTCTTTAATATCATTTTTCCCGACCTTTTTCCAAGTCAGCAAACATCTGATAATATTGCTCTTTTGTTATCTCTCCTTTTGCATACCTTTCCCTCAATATTTCAACTGCTTTGTCATGATCCCATCTGTCCCAGAATTCTCCACTATAAAATGTGCCTGAGTGCGATAATGCTCGAAAAATCCATGATAGTACCCAAATTATGAAAAATAAAAAGATCAGGCCTATGATCAATCCAACAAAACCCCCAATCCATCCCAAGTAACCAGGCATGTAATTTGTTGTATAGCTTTTCACGTTGAATAATACCCCTATCACTGCTGATATTCCTATCAATATGAACATTATTGCTAACCCAATCCAAAATATTTTCCTGTAATCATCCCCATCATTCATTTTTCCTCACCTTGTACCCGAAACCCTATTTTTGCCAAAACTACTTTAATATGGAAATTAAACTATTTACGCTTTACTCAATTAAATATTTAATTCTTTGAGAAACATTTCTTTAATTTTTCACAAAAATTTCTCTGGCCACTTTTTGTATTGCATTTCTTTTCATATATTTCTTTAAATTCTTCTTTTATTTGCTTTATTATTCTTATCATATTATAATTGTCAGGTTTTTTGTTTCCAGTTATTTGACCACTTAAAATTACTGGAATGTTATTCCAATAACATATGTTATTTTTATTGTTTTCTTTATCAAATATTTTCGAACTTTCTGAGGAGTTGCAGATTATTAGATCCGGATTAATTTCTTTCAGTAATACATTTAATAAAAAATATTGAAATACATTTTTTTCTTTACTCAAATTATATTTATCTCCTCCTTTCTTTTTCAATTCTTCTTTGATTTCCTTTAGGTTTTTATCATTTATTCCATTTGATCTTATAGGTATTAATTCCACAAATTTTACATTTCCATCAAAACACTTTTTTAAATCCAATC
>JBAMLT010000203.1:0-3410 GCA_039793425.1 Caldisericota bacterium | reverse complement strand
TGAGTGCAAGGGCAATAGCAAAAGTACTGGACTGCTCTATAACTCCTGTCCTGAGAATAATAAAGAATGAAAATTCATAAAATGTTTACAGAAATAGTTAAGATAATCATTAATATTAGTTAAATCAATTTGTGCACAGGTATTACAGTTCATTGTAAACAGCTAGTTTATTAGAGAATAAATGGAAATAGAAAAATAAATTAATAGAAAATTTTATAACCTCTTCCATCAATATATTTATTAATGAATTCAAGAGATAGGGAATCAAAATTACAAGATGAGCTTGTAGACCTTTTTTTAGATGTTATTAAAAAATTTAGGTTCAAAAATTTAGAATTTTCAAAAGTTGAGAGAGATTTTCCTATTGACTCACGTAAAGCCGATTTAGTATTATTTTCAAGAAATGGTCCTTTTTTAATTATAGAAACTAAAAAAATGGGGGAAGCAGGTAAAAATATCAACCTTACAGATCCATTAGCTCCAGCTGTTATTGGTCAAGCAATAAGTTATGTTGGACTTTATAAAAAGAATAATATTAATGTGCCTTTTTTTGCTACTGTAAACCCTAAAAGTATAGCAGTTTTTAGAACCCCTGAAAATGTCTTAGATTTTATAGATTTTAATAATATAAAAGAAAGGAATTATGAAAAAGTTATAAAACCTGGCTATTTTTCAAAATTGATTTCAGAAGATTACTTGATAATAAGAGAACAATTAAAATTGAATATTGAATATATTGAAAATTTACTTGATAAACTTGCAAATGATTATATGAAATCTAAAATTTTAAAAATATCTTTAGATGAAGCAATAATAGAGGAATTTAGATTGTTTGTTGATGAAATTTCAGATTCTTGTGAAGGTTTACTAAATATAAAAATTAATGAAGATTCATCCTTAAAACAAGAGATTGAAAAAATCGAGAAAGAAGAAGGATCTAAAATTGAAAGTAAAAATTTGGCAAGAATGATGTCATATGTATTTATGAATAAACTAATTTTTTATAAAGTTTTAGAGGCAAAATTTAAACTTCCTAAGCTAATTTATATAGATACTTCTTCAAATATTAAATTTCAGGAAGGACTCAAATTCTATTTTGATAAAGTTGAGGAAGTAACAAAAGATTTTGAACCAATTTTTAAAACAGGAGTTTATGATTTACTTCCAATACCTGATGATAAAGATTTTATGGAAAGAATAAATGATTTTATTTCATTTCTCGATCAATTAAACATTGAAGAAATAGGTGATCTGACAGGATATATTTATGAGGAACTTATACCACCTAAGGAAAGACATTATTTAGGTCAATTTTATACTCCTTTACCTATTTGTGAACTAATATCCAAATGGGCCATAAGAAGTTCAGATGATAAAATTTTAGATCCAGGGGTTGGAAGTGGTGGTTTCATACTTCAAGCTTACAAAAGACTACTTAACTTAAAAACAGGAGATAATCTTTCTAATGAAAATCTCCATAAAAAAATTTTAGATCAACTTTTTGCTGTAGATATAAATCCATTTCCAGCCCATATAACAGCAATGAATTTAGCAATGAAAAACGTCAGAGCTCCGGTTACAAATATGAATATAATAGTAAGGGATTTTTTTCAAATTAGTCCAAATCAGGACATAATAGAACCATTTGTTATAAAAACTGCAGGTGGTGACATTCAAAGAAAAATTAGAATTCCTAAATTAGATGTAGTAATAGGTAACCCACCATACACAAGATATGATGAAATATCAGAAAATACTAAAAAATCTATTAAAAATAAATTAAAAAATACAATAAAAAAATACAAATTAATTTTAGAAGGTTCTAGAGCAGCGCAAAACCCTGGTATTTATATATTTTGGATCATTCATGCCACAAATTTTCTTAAAGAAGGGGGTAGACTTGGAATGATAATCTCAAATTCATGGTTACAATCAGATTATGGCATTAAATTCTCTAATTTTTTACTAGATAATTATAAAATTAAAGCAATAATAGATTTTCAACAAAGACTTTTTCAAGTTCCTATGATTTCTACACTAGTTATTTTATTAGAAAGGTGTAGTAATGAAATTGAACGCAATATTAATGATGTTTATTTTATTTTCGTTAAAAATGATACTCCTGTTGAAAATTTATTAAAAATAATAAATGATGGGGAAAAAATTGAAAATATTTCCTCTAAAAAAATTAAACAATCTAAACTTCCTAAAAACAGCACTTGGATTCGATTATTTGAGAGTTCATTTGAAGATTTTGAAAAAATTTTAGATAATGATTTATTAATTGAAGCTGATAAAATTTTTGATATTAGTAGAGGGAATGTAACTTGGTTTATGAAAAAATTAGAAGGGAATGGTGCAGATCCATTTTTTTATTTAAAACAATCTAATATTAAAATTCATAATTTAGATAAATATATTTATAAATATATATACCCAGCATTGACTTCTCCAAGAAATAGTGAATATTTTACATTTACAGAAAATGATTGGATGAAACTGAATAATAAAAATGCAGAATCCTATATGTTTGTTTGTCATAAATCTTTTTCAAGATTACCTACTATAATTAAAAATTATATAAAATGGGGTACCACAGAATGCCGTGTTAGCGAAAAGCGTGGAGGGGGAGTAATCTGTAGTCAGACAGTAGCCTGTAAACAGAGAGAAAAAATTAAAGATTTTTATGGCTGGTATGATTTAGGAGAGATAAAAGAAGTACCAATTTTTGCAATATATCACGCCCGATATAAAACAAGATTCGTTTTATGTAAATTTAATGCAGCAATTTCTAATCAATTTGTTACTTTGTTTCCTAAAATAGAATTAAATGAAGATGAGATTAAAGCCTTACTTGCTTATCTTAATTCATCAATTTCTCAATATTATATTGAAACTAGAGGGACTCCTGCCGCAAAAGGTCCTATTGGGTTAGAGGTTAAAGTTGCTAAAGATATGCGAATAATAAATATAAAAAAATTATCTAAAGATCAAATTATGTTATTAAAAAATAAATTTAATGAACTTGAGGAAGAAAGTAGAAAAATAGGTGGATCTTTTAAAAAAGATCAAATTGAAAAATTAAAACCAAAAATATATGATATAGACATGGAAATTGCAAAAATTTTGAATATACAAAAAAATAAAATTGAAGAGCTTCAAAAAAGTGTAGAAACTTTAATCGAAAGAAGGATAGGTGGTTCAAGAGAAAGTACAATAAAAATTATTAAGGGAGATAATTTATCAAATACCAAACTAAAAAATGAAACTATAAAATCAAAAAAGAAATTTAAATCGTTGACCGATTTTATGTAAAGCATTTTTAAAAAAAGGAAAGGAGGGAAACAGTATAACAAGATAAATCAATAGGATTCTAGAAAAAAGTTTTAGATAACTTTAAATTGCAAATT
>JBAMLT010000202.1:0-3428 GCA_039793425.1 Caldisericota bacterium | reverse complement strand
TTTTACTATTTATCCAAAATAAAAATAAAAAGAACTTATTTCTACTTATTTTGGTTATTTTTTTATCTTCAGGAAGCTATATTACACCAACTTTAATAATCACGTCTTTAACTGCGCTTTTTGTATTCTTGTTTTTTAGATTAAATTTAAAAAAAGCATTAATTTATTTAAGTTTTTATCTCCTGATGAACTCATTTTGGCTTTTGCCTTTTATAAATTATATAATTCATAAATCTCAAATTATACCTTTAGCGCGAACTTTTATTGAAATTAATGAGTCTACTTTAAATAGGAATCCTGCTGCTTTTTCTTTTATAAAACAGGTTATATTATACCCAAGTTTTTTTGATATGAGGTTTGCTTCTCAAGATGGTCAAAGCTTTGCTATTCATCCGCAGCTTAACGAGTTCTCTACTCATCCTATTAGGTTTATATTGCTTTTATTTCCAATTCTTTATGGTTTTGGGGTGGTAGTAATGATTAAAAAATGGAGAGAAAACAAATTAAATCTTTGGATTCCAATATGGATTTTTATCTTTCTCTTTTTGTCATTAAAGGAATATAGTTTATTTGGTTTTATTTATACTTTTTTGAAAAATACAATTCCATTTTTTGATGTAATCTTTAGAATTCCAGATACAAAATTTCACGCATATATTAGTTTAGCTGGTAGCTTAGCAGCCTCTTATGCTGTTTTTGCAATAATTAATTTTTTAAATAAAAAAATACTAAAAAAATTATTCATGACAGGTTTTGTACTAATTAGTTTAATTTATGTATTTTTATTTAGAAGTTATTTTAGTGGTGATCTTATTGGTTTTTTTTCATTCACAAAAATTCCTCAAGCCTATTATGAAATTGCCTCAATAATCAATAGAGATCCAGAAAAAAGCAGAGTACTTCATTTACCAATGGATCAATGGCATCACTACTGGAGATCTTTTTCTTGGGGTTATTTAGGATCAGCATTTTTTAATTTTTTCATTGATAAGCCCTATATTGATAAAACTTTTGAGCCTGCGAGTATGGAAAATACTTATTTGCATACAAAGCTTAATAATTTATTAGATAGTTTTTATAGGTCAATAGATTTTGATCAAAAAGACCAATTAGCTAGAGAATTATTGAGTATTATGCAAAAAGCAGGTATTAAATATGTTCTAGTTGATCAATCAATCTCTTCAGATATTTATACTAGAAATATTGTTTATACAGCAAGACAATCTTATATAAAATCAAAGGAGTTAATGGATTATTTAGTGAGTAAAAATAAGGCTACCTTAAAAGCACATTATAAAATAAATTTAAATGAGTTATATCCACAATATAAAAAATTGTATCCGGTAAATAAAATTGGTTTACAAAAAAAATTACCTGAGGAATCTAACATTTATTTGTATATTTTAAACTCACCTAGACCTATTATTAGTGTTTCTGATTCAGTTGAAAATATTGATTCAAACATTTCTAATTTATTAGAAACTCAGGCAGATATGGTTATAAGTGGAGTGTTAATTCAAGATCAAGAAAAACCATCTACTTTATTACCTTTTATGAGTCAAAATCATCAATTATCAAAAAGCAACGGAGTTTATACTATGAAATATAACAATCCAAACAAACAACAATTATTTTATAAAACGCAAGTAAAGGCAAGCCTAATCGATTCATACATGATTGATGTTTACGGAAATATTAATGATGAGAAACTAAATTTAAATTTTTATCATCGATATTACCCAAATATTAACAACCAGCAATTTAGAAGATTTATTGGATCAGCTAATTTTGATCTGAAAAAAAATAAGGATTATCGTATTAATCTAAACGATATTTTCATTTCTTTACCTAATTACATTTCATCAAGCGATACTTATTTTTCCTCTTTTATGAGTCATGAAAAGACAATAAGAGTAACTCTTTTAGAGAAGACTAATGAAGAAAATTTACCTCTTCAGTTATTTTCTGCTACAAATCCGACTATTTGTTATGGCCAAGAGCAACCTGGTTATAAAGCAAATATTCAGACGATAAGCGAAAATTTATTAAATTTAACATCAGAGTCTGGGTCGGTTTGCGTAGAATCACCAATAATTTTATTAAATAAAGACGATCCTCAATATATAGAATTTGAAATAATCGCTAAGGGAAAGACCTTAGGAAACAATCTAATTCATGGTTATGTCTGTCTTCAAGAAGGATCAATATCAAAATGTTTAAACTCATATCGTCATCTAAGATTGAATAATGATTCAACAGTTTACAGATTAAGTTTAGATTCATACTTAAATAATCTTTCAGAAGTCAAGATTATGATTGGATCTATTCCTCAACAGGGTAAACAACAATCAATGGATATAGAAAAGATTACCGAGCATATCTATTTACCCATTGCTCAAGAAGAGTTTAATTTTGATCCAGTTTATCCCCAAGAGATAGTTGAAATAGATGGACCTTTATATATTACTTTTCCTCAAATTTTTTCCCGGTATTCTTATTTTCACGATCCTAATACTTATTTATTTGAGCTTTCTCAAAACAACTGCCGAGGTGATTTCTCAAACAAGAGATTAATGGAGTATAAGGATGACTATCTATTTAACTACATGGAAAACTGCGATGTTTTTTTTGCTCAGAGTTTTAATTATATTTTTAGTCACCCTTATTTATTCGCTTATGAGTATTTTTTAGAAAGTGGTCAACAGCCAAATATATTATTAGGTCGTCAAGGCGATAATTATTTACTTGAAAAAGCTTCACTTTATCAAGGTTATCCAAATACAAAAAGAAAATTCATCTATGCATCACGTCTTATAGAACCTGGTGCCTTATCTGATACGGTTTCAAAAGATATGTCAATTCATATTACTCAAGATACAGCCAATAAGGGTATTTTAGGAATACGAGCATTTGATATTTTTGAATATCCAAGTTCGTGGTATAGTCTAAAACTAACTCCAGATGGAGCAAAGCAAAAATACTCAAAAAGTTTTTTAATTAATTACAGTCAAATATTACCATCTCTATGGCAGGTTAAAATTAATAATAATGAATCAAAAAATCTCATTGTTTTTAATGAGGGTTACGATAAACAGTGGGGGATCTATGATGGTTTATTAGGTTTAATGCTTGGAAATAATATTGGAAAAAATGTCCGATGTGATGGATATGCTAATTGTTTTGAAATATTTTCAAAAGCCTCTAATTTTTATATATTTTATTGGCCAGAAAAACTATATCTTTTCGGCTGGTTGTTGGTTATTTCAACAATTATTTTTTCTTTTAAATTCTTGATAAAGGATTCCTTAAAAGTAGAAAAATAATTTAATACTTTTTTAAATATTCGATACACTTTCCAATTAAAATCAGCAGGCATTATCATACCAGAGATAAATTGAAATAACCAGAAAGCTTGAATATAAATAGGC
>JBAMLT010000201.1:602-3437 GCA_039793425.1 Caldisericota bacterium | reverse complement strand
AGTTTTCTTCAAATATCACACTTTAGAACAATATGAAGATTCCTTAGAAAACATTGAGTTTGAAGGACAGCAGAAAAATCTTTATGATTTATCAGATTACTTTGTCAAGTACATGCTTGAATGGGAGACTAAGAATAGCAAAACATTCCTTAATATCAATGAGATGAAAGACCCATTTAACTACAAACTAAAAATCATTGAAAACTATCAGCAGAAAATAGTTAATGTAGATTTAATCGAGACATTTAACTATTTAATTGGTTTGGATGTTATTCGCTACAAAGTTTTTGAAGATAATGGAAGGAAATATGTATTTATATTTGGAGAAAAAGAAGGGAAAAGAATTGCTATTGTATGGAGAAGTATAGAAGGTATTGAATTAGAAA
This sequence comes from Caldisericota bacterium, assembly GCA_039793425.1. Classification (GTDB taxonomy): domain Bacteria; phylum Caldisericota; class Caldisericia; order B22-G15; family B22-G15; genus JAAYUH01. Next base: position 3,051 of record JBAMLT010000201.1, on the reverse strand, counting down.
AAGATAGAGAAATTATAGAAGAGCAAATAAAGGAATTTAGTCCTGATGAGATTTACATTAATGGCGATGCAATAGTTAGAAACTTTAAGCCTATAGAACCACTGTTTAAGTCCTTGATGCTTGGAGAGGCGGAATAAAATGGAACTTGAAAGACACTTAGTTTTGAATAAATATTTTCTCAAGATATTTGACCTTAAAGATTTTAATGAATTAAGAGAAAAATTAAAAGACACGGATGAAGGTTACGATAGCGCTGGAAGAAGTTATTTTGTTGATGTCTTAATTGGTTTTAAACCTGAGTTAGAAAACATGCTTTTAAGATATGATGAAGCAATAAAGAAGTATGTGGAAAAATTAAGGAACAATAGGAAGCAACCCAACTTTAATCTTAAGTACTTTCAATATTTGGCAATTTTATTTACAGAAATGTTCTTAGACAAATATTATAATGATAAACAACGATTCTTAAACGAATTAAATGAATTCTTAGAAGAGTTTAACAATGAAAATAGAACCGAAATAGCATTTTTCACAGAAGAAGATCTTAAAAAACTTGCCTTTTGGATGGCAACTGGAAGCGGCAAAACTTTAATTATGCATACAAATTACTGGCAGATTTTAAAATATTCAAAAAATAATTGGGATAATATAATCTTGATTACACCTAACGAAGGTTTATCTAAACAGCATTGTGATGAATTAAAGTTAAGTGGCATTTCTTGTAGGTTATATGATGGGAATATTGATAACCTAAAAACGAAAAATGGAGAAGTTCTTGTTATAGATATTTACAAGTTAACAAAAGGAAAAGAAGGAGGAGGTGTAAGTGTAGATGTTTCTTATTTTGACGGTAGAAACCTAGTTTTTATTGATGAAGGCCATAAAGGGCAGAAATCAGAAGAACAAAAATGGAAAAATTTAAGGGAAGAAATAGGTAAAAATGGATTTTTGTTTGAATACTCTGCTACCTTTGGACAAGTAATAGGGGAAGATAAAGATTTACTCGAAGAATATGCAAAGGCCATAATTTTTGACTACTCTTACAAATATTTTTATACAGATGGTTATGGAAAGGATTTCTATGTTTATAATATAAGAGAGGATGCTTACTCGAAAACACAGAGAGATTTATTGCTAATAGCCGGTTTACTATCCTTTTTCGAGCAATTGGAAATATTCGAGAAGTATAAAGAAGAATTGAGAAAATATAATATTGAAAAACCTCTATGGGTTTTTGTTGGCAGTAAAGTTACAAGCAATGGAATTGAATCTGATGTAGTAAAAGTAGTCCAATTTTTAGCTAAAATGATAAATGATGAAGAATATCTAAAAGAAAATATTAAAAAAATAATTGAGGGTAAATCTGGACTTATTAATAGCGAAGGAAATGATATTTTAAAAGGGAAATTTGAATTTATAAGAAATTATAATATTGATATACTTTTAGAGAAGATATATCAAAAAGTATTTGGTGGAAAAGGAAAGTTAGAGCTCTATGAAATAAAAAATGCAGATGGTGAAATAGGCCTTAAAGCTTCTACAGCAGAAAAGTATTTTGGAGTTATTAATATAGGAGATGTAAATAAACTAAAAAAATTGATTTCAGAATCAAACATTGAAGTTAAAGAAGACTATTTCAACCAATCCCTATTTTTTGAAATCAATGAAGATGATTCTTATATAAACATATTGATTGGATCAAAAAAGTTTGTTGAAGGTTGGAACTCTTGGAGGGTTTCAAACATGGGTCTAATCAATATGGGAAAAGGAGAAGGGCCACAAATTATACAGCTTTTTGGGAGAGGTATAAGACTTAAAGGGAATAACTACTCACTAAAAAGAGAGGAAAATCCTGATTATAAATTGAGGGCATTACAAACACTTTTCATATTCGGGTTAGATGCAGATTATATCAATGCATTCCTGACGGCAATAAAGAAAGAAGAGGTTGATTATGAAGAGGTAATAATACCAATTAAGTTTAATAAACCTGAAAATTGGAATGGGAAGATTTATACAATAAAAACAAAGGATAATTTTGATTTTCTTAATGATCCTATAAAACTTACGATCGATGAGAAAATCTTAAGTAGTATTAATGTTGATCTAAGACCACAAGTTACTACAGCACATGGATTAGAAGTAGAAATTGCCGAGGCGGAAATTGATAAACCAATAACAATCCCAAATGATTATTATGGACTTATTGATTGGCAATATATATATTCCGAAATCATGAATTATAAAGTTGCAAAAAATATGTACAATTTAATTTTAGATGTTAATACAATAAAAGAGATAATAAAATCAAATGAATATAAAATATTCTTAAATGAATCAGAGGGAATAGGTATTGAAAATAAAAACGAAAAACTTATTTTGAAAATAAAATCAGTCGAAGGTATTAAAAAATTTCACAATTTTATTATAACGATCTTGGATAATTACA
>JBAMLT010000201.1:0-592 GCA_039793425.1 Caldisericota bacterium | reverse complement strand
GATGAATTATTTAGAAGCAGTGCCACTAACGATAAATGACAATCTTTACATGTATCCTGAAAATAAAGAAGTTATAATTAAAATCCCTAAAAATTTGGTAAATGAGATTGATGAAATTAAGAAACAGCTTAGTGAATATAATCCGGAAAATGATAAATTACCAGAAACTTGGAAAGATTGGAATTCATTTATTGTTCATTTTGATAATCATTTATACACCCCACTAATAATCTGGAAGAAAAATAAAGAGGAAATCAAATCAGTACCTGTTAAATTAAACGAAGGAGAAACTAATTTTATAAAAGATTTTAAGAGCTTCTTGGATAATAGCAGCAATATGTTTGAAAATACGGAAATATTCCTGCTTAGAAATCTTTCAAGAAGAGGTGTAGGGTTCTTTATTAGCTCAGGATTTTATCCAGATTTTATCATTTGGATTGAGAAAGAAAATAAGCAATATATGATCTTTATAGACCCAAAAGGAATTAGAAATCTTGGAAATTTCAATGATGATAAAATTCAATTATGTGTTTCTTATATTAAAGAAATAGAGAAAAAGATTAATGACAAATTAAAGATGAAAGGGGAAAAA
>JBAMLT010000200.1:0-3437 GCA_039793425.1 Caldisericota bacterium | reverse complement strand
TGAGAGAGGGAACAAAAAAGGAAATGAAAAATCATATTAATACCCTTGACAAATATATATATATTAAAATTTTTTTGGAATTATAATAAGGTGGTAAAAAATGAAAAAGATTTTAGTTAGTTTACTAATTTTAGGGTTAATAGTGATTTTAGAATTAATATTTGTTAAAATTTATAATGTTAAAGCAGATGATAGTAACATAAGAAATAATTTATCTTCATGCTTAAGTTGTTTAATTGTTACACAATATCCAACACCAAACCCTTTTAATTCTTATAATAGTTATACAACAATAAAATTTAAAGTAATGTCAAATCAATATTTCACAATTTATATATTAAATAAGTATCATGATTTAGGTTGGTTTACTTACAATAATTGTTCTGGTGCAATTGATGGAGTTGGCTATTGTAAAGAAATTATTCCAATAGGTGTTACATTTTCACCTTCTGATAATAGGATGCGTTATGTAACTTAAGCAAGAAGTTGGATTAATTGTATATATTCATCAGTATATGTTAGTAGAGAAAGAATACAATCTTGTTCATATAGTGGTGTTGATTGCACAGGGTTTGTTTTAGGAGTTAATTGAGAAATGGGCTTTAATATAAGTTATCCTGAGATGTTGGCAGGATGGATGTATAATAATCATAATAATTGCTCAAATATAACTTCTGGTCATACAGAAAATTGGCAGAATGTTCCTATAGGTTGGATATATTTCTTTGATGGGGAAGGACATAGTTCTGGTTTATGGGATTTTGATCATGTTGGAATTTGTTCAATGTGGTCAAATGGAAATAGGTATGTTTTGCATGCTTATACTGGAGGAGTAAGAGAGGGTCTTATTTCTGGAAATCTTACTCCAGATTTTGCTGCCTGTCTTGTTTCTATTGGGCAGTGATACAATTAAATAGGAGGAAAATATGAAAAAATTTAAAATATTTTTAATAATCATAATAATTTTAATAAGTTTTTTTGTATTATTTAAGCTTCTTTCAGAAAGAGAATCATCAAAAATATTTATGGAAATTTACCATCTAATGAACCAGTACCTATTAATATTACATTAGATGTAGTTGGTGTTATACCTTTTGGAAAAAATATTGATGAATTAGGATTTAAATGGATTGATAAAGAGAAAGGAGTTTGTGATTATCCAAACTCTTTTGATATTGATATAGAAAATAATATTTATTTTATTGATAGTGTCAATGAAAGAATATCTATATTTGATAAAAATTTAAAATTCCTAAATAATATCTATATAGGAGACAAAAAAATTGAGGGAAATGCATATTTTTGTGATATTGCTGTTGGTTTAGATAAAACAATATATGTTTCTATCCAATTTGGAAATTTTATTTTAGTTATAAATCCAAAAATAAAAGAGATAAAAACAGTTAAAAATGATTAAATAAAGGGCTATGTTTATAGTCCAATATTTGATTCTGTGGGAAATAATTATAGGATTTAGATGGTTAATGAAGGACAATATGGTGGTCCATTAAAATTTACAAAAATTAATAAAGAGAATAAAGTTGAGAAAAGTGTATTATTGAAAAATGGTGAAAGTTTATATATTTCACAACTTTTAGGTGTAGATAAAAATGATCTTATATATTAAACCATGATTTTAAAAATCTTATATCTATTTACTTTCCACTCTAAGGATAATAAAAAATTTAAAGTAGAGGAATCCTCCTCCTTATATTACAACACCGAACAGAAGAGACAGTCTACTTTGTTCGGTATTTAGCCCATGCCTCCGCCTGAACCACCACCACCGCCACCACCACCACCTGAAAATCCTCCTCCACCCCCACCACCAGAACTCCAACTACTACTTGAAGTTTTATATGCTGATGATGTTGCAGAAACTGCTTTTGATAAGGCGCTATTGAGTGAAGCAAAACTTCTATCAAAGTTTACTAAAGATGCGCCAGTTGCAATGGGCATTAACCTACTATTTTCAATATCAGAAAGTTGTGGCAAGACAACTCTCAATGCTTTTAAGACTGTTTTTGCAACACCAAGAATTGTTGCATAAATAAGATATTTTTCCCAGATAATTATTGATTTTGGACCATACTCTTTTAAGTTTGAAAAATCATTTAAAAAATTTTTAAAAGCCATCCATTTATCAAATTCCTCTTTTCCCTTGAAAGACCTCCTTTTAAGAGCATTTGCCCCAACAATTAGATAAATTGGACTTAGAATTATTGATAATAAATATAAAAAATTTCTTGTAAAAATAAATAAAGTTATTCCAAATACAGGAATTAAGCAGCCAAGTCCTGTTGCAAGATTACTTTTTCCTTCACTAACTTTATCAAAGAAGTCATAATTTTTTGCTTCCTCAATAATCTCATTTTTAAAATCCTCAAATATATAGTAATAATGCTCATGTCTTCTTTGAATTTTTTTATTTAATTCTTTAATGTTAAAGGAATCTTTTTCATCAAAAAGAATTTTTTCAACAAGAGTTTTTTCAAAACCCTGAAGTTCTTCCTTATCTTTTTTTAGAATAAGAGTATAATCATTTCTTGAGTTAGGATCTTTTTCAATTTCAATAACTCCTCTATGAATTAAATCCATCATTGTAGCTTTTAAAAAAGTCTCATTAAATGAACCAAAGGTTAGAAGATGCCCTAAAACTGCTGGTTTAATATCGCTTGGTGGTTCTCTTATATAATCATAATTTTTTGGAACTTTATACTCTTTTCCATATTTAAAATATTGATAAACGATATAAAAAATAAAAAGAATAAAAATAAAAATTGGAAGATAGAAGAAAATTGTGCTTGTAATTCTTTTTAGGTTTGCGTCTCTTGCCCACTTCATCTCTTCTTTTATAACCTTATCTTTTATAGTTCCAGATAATTTTTTTGCTTCTGTAAAATATGATGAAGGAATTAAAATTCTTGCTTCAACAAAAGTATTTGCTGGAACATCAGTAACTTTAAGGTAAATCGTCTTTTCATCAATTTTTTCAATCTTTCCCCATAAAGGTCCATGTGCCCAGATAAAATATTCATCTTTTTGAACTGGAGTTAATAGTTTTATTGTTGATTCAAATACTCCAATACTTTTATCCCAACCTTCTCCCTGAAGTTTCCAATAAAATTCTCCATAATCTTCATAAACTTTCGTAACTCCACCCAATTTATAAATAAATTTAAATGTTTTATTTTCGTCTGTTGCTGTATAGAAAAAATTTATTCTATATGAATTTCCATTATCCTCTATATAATAAGTAAAAGGATTTTTTTGTTATCTCTTTTTTATAAAGAATATCTCCCTCATAAATTAAAAACTCATCTAATGATTCGTAACCCACTTTTGGTAAATCATAATATCCAAATGAAAAACTTCCCTGAAATGAGTAAGTCCTTTCTTCAACAAAATAAGCACTTCCATCCTTATTTAGCGTTACA
>JBAMLT010000199.1:0-3499 GCA_039793425.1 Caldisericota bacterium | reverse complement strand
TAATACCCGCTGATGATTCAAAACATCCTTTGATTGAATGGGAGGAATGGAAAGAAGAAGACAAAATACCCGATGAAACACAGATTTTGAAATGGAATGAACAATTCAACAATCCCAATTGGGCCGTAATTACAAAAAAAAGGCTCATAATTCTTGATTTTGAAAGGTATGAAGACGCAACAACTTATTTTAAGAATTTTGAAGAGTTAAAACAACAAACATTAATTGTCAAAACGGCTCATGGTGGAATACATATTTATGGGATTAACAAAGGAAATGAGATAGGCAGGCACACAAAGATTTTTGGGCACGAACATGAGATAGATCTTTTGAATGGCAAAGGGTATGCATTATTACCATATTCAGAAATAGATCATTCCAAATGTGATGCAAAGAAACCATGCGATCATAAGAGTAAAACGATATATGAAATCATTTCAACAACAACAGAAATAACGGAAACAAATCACAATAATAATTTTATTCAAGATATATTTCAAAGGGCTGTCGAACTCGAATGGATAACATCAGAATATGCAAATGAAAAAATTAAAGAATGGGCATTAGAACAGAATCAAAATGATAACGAAAATGAAGAAAATAAGAATTTACAATTGTCCGATAAAGCAATGGAATTAATATTAGAAGGGATCTTTGCTAAAAATGAAAAATTCAAGGAAATCTATACCACTGGAAATTATGAAAAATACGGCTATGCTTCAAGTTCAGAAGCCGAGGAATATCTCATCACAATCTTGATTAGTTTAGGCATTGATAATGAAACAATCAATAAAATCATTAAAAAATCAAAAACGTATCATATACACAAATATAAAAAAGAAAGTGATCAAGACAAATATATTGAACACTCTATCAAAAAAGGAAAATCATTTATTGAAAGATCGCAAAATGAACAAAATGAGAACTTAGAAAATACTAATGTCTTAGAATTTCCGATTGATGAAAATAAATTAGGGTTAATTATATATGATGATGAATATACAACTATTAAACTCATTACCTTTAGGAAAAAACAAAAAAATGAAAATGAAGAACAAGAAGAAACAAAAAAACAAGAAATTGAAATCGTAAGGTTTCAAGGAAAAATAATAAGGCCTGTATGGATTGATGAAAAGGAAATAGGTTTTGAAATTGAACGAAACAACAAAAATGAAGCATTGTTCATTAATGATGTTTTAACTTTTTTGGGTAAGGATTATTTCCTATCAAATCAAAAGTTATATCATCTTAGGCAAATTCTCGAATCATTTATCACATACACTAAAAACACAAAAAAAATTGAATATTACTATTCCACACCTATTCAAGTTATCAATGATAAAATTGAGGTTCATTACAAGGACATGGAAAAAATCAATATAGAAAAGAACTTGAGATTGATAAGAGAATACTACAATAATGCAACTTTCCCTGAGTCATTTTTATCCGAATTTGCTTTTACTTTAATCGCACCATTGTTTTATGAATTGAAGAAAAAAAGCAAAAAAGGAGTTCAGACACCTTATTTTTTAAAACTCGGTGAAACTAAATCAGGCAAAACTCCGCAAAGCTATATTTTCATTGGGAAAGGGTATGATTTGAATCTTGAAGATTATTATTTTCCTTATGAAAGAATCAAAACAGAATTCACAATGATGAAGACATTGGCAAAAACTAATTTTCCATTGATATTTGATGATATAACGACTGATTGGATTTTAAAGAATAAAGAGAATTTGAAATCCTATGGCCAGACCAATACCTTTGGATCCAGAGGAAGAGGAGACCAGACAATCAGTAATTACGAAGGTAAAAGTGGCCTAATATTCACAATGAACACATACCTAAGACCAGATGAGGATCTGGCAACAACATTGAGATTCATCATTTTTTATTACACAATCGAACATAAAAAGAGGGTTAATAGAGATCTATATACGAAATTCTTTAATTCACTTGATGACGGCTTCATGTTTCCAATATTCAATGAGATCTTTGGAAACAAAGACATCAATGAAATATTAAACATTGTTGAAAATTTCACTCTATCTTTTGATTGGATCAGATTTATGATCAATGAAATTAACAATCTATGCAAAAAATACAACATTGAACCTTTCCCAATACCTGATTACAAATATCTCACAGATGTTGATAATGCTTATGAGTTATTTCAAGCCTTTGTTTCAGAATACGAAAGAATAGAGGAAGCAGAAACACAAGTGATTGATGAAGATGTAATTAAAAAAATGAAATACAGGTCTCCATTTGAAAATGAAATTAAAGTAGAAGAAAAACAAAATAGAATCTATGTAAAATTCACAGCTGGGGCATATAAGAAAATGGCTAAGATATTGAATTTACCATATAAAAATGTTGCTGATTTCATTTCAAACATATACGAACATTCATTAGTGAAAGTGGCTTACAATGGGAAACCGAAAAGCATTAAAATTAAATACCCACAGAATCCTGTAAAAGTATATACCTTATATATCGAGAAAGAACAATTAAATGAAAATGACATAATTGAAAGCATTAAAGAGGAATTCAACTTAAGCAATCCCATAAATGAGAACGACTTAAAAGATTATTTAATTAAAGAATTTGATTTTAATGATGATAAAACTGAGAAATTCATTAATAATTTAATTTCAAATGGATTTTTCAAAGAAAAGGAAATAGAGGCCAATGATGAAAAAAGAAAGGTTCTTGAATTCCAAGGAGGGATCTCAAAATGAGATTCAATTCAAATTTTGGTCATTTCTACCTAATTTCTACCTTTTTACTACCTAATTTCTACCTAATTTCTACCTATAAAAGTAAGTCATATACATACTATACATACATACATACTAATAATACATACACATGGGAATTAAATTCTCAATTTTTGATTTTTCATATATATGTATATGCAAAAAATCAAAAAAAAGGTCATTTTTTGTCAAAAGTCAGTTCTCAAAAGGATTTGGAGGGTAGAAAATGGGTAGAAAAAAGGTAGAAATTGGAAATTTTTCAAAATCGAAAAATGAGGGAAAAGTCAGTTCTCAAAAGGATTTGGAGGGTAGAAAGAAAATTTCTACTTTTTTGGGTTTAGGTAGAAATTTTTTAGAGGAGGTCTTGAAAAATGATCCCTGAAAAATGTCCTTATTTTGAAAAATGCGATGCGCCGATATGTCCATTAAACAACTTTCAAGGTATTTGGTATGCCGATGAAGAGATTTGCAAAAATCCAGAATACTCTAATCTTGATGTAATTAAAAATCAGAAAAAGATCTCAAGGATAAACAAAAAGCATGAGGTTCAAGGAATATTCACTTTTGCAATGTTAAACAGACCTTTGAAAATTTACAAAAGCATTTCTGGATTAAATGAAGATCAAGATCTTGATGACATAGCAAAAAGTGAAAATGCTTGGATCCAAAAACACAGAGGCATGAATGAAAAAACAAAACTAAAACTTCTATCGAATTTAGGAAAAGAAAAAACGGAGGTA
>JBAMLT010000198.1:3192-3514 GCA_039793425.1 Caldisericota bacterium | reverse complement strand
TTGAAAAATATCGTGTGTTATGAATAAAATACTAATACCAAGATCATCTCTTAATTTTTTTAAAAGATTTAATATCCCTACCCTTATAGACGCATCTAACATAGATGCCGGTTCATCTGCAATTATTATTTTAGGTTTTGATATTATCGCTCTAGCGAAAGCCGCTCTTTGCAATTCTCCTCCACTTAATTCATATGGATATTTTTCTAGATAATAAGAAGGTGGTAGTAAATTCACTTCTGTCAATGTTTCAACTAGTAATTTTTCTTTATCTATATTTTTAAATAATTTTTTATTTAAATAAATAGGCTCTAATAAAGAT
>JBAMLT010000198.1:0-3182 GCA_039793425.1 Caldisericota bacterium | reverse complement strand
TTTTTTAATTGTGAATGTTGGATTGAAACTTGAAAAAGGATCTTGAAATATAATTTGAAAAATATTAAAGGAATCTTTATAATTTATATTTATTTTTCCTGAATCGTATTTCTCTAATCCTACTAATATTTTAGCTAATGTAGATTTCCCGCTACCACTTTCTCCTATTAAGCCTACTATTGTCCTATCTGGAATCACCATATTTATATCATTTAATGCTAAAATTTTAAATTTCTTTTTATGAGAAATAAATATTTTTGATAAATTTTTAATTTCTACCAATATATTTTCCATATAATTCACCTCACCTATTCGATTGGATAAAAGCATTTAACTTTATGTAGATTTTCATATTCAATAACAGGAGGTTTTAATAATCGACAATTTTCTTTAGCAAATGGACATCGATCTAAAAATACACAAGAGTTAGGGGCATTGAAAAATCTTTTTGGATATCCAGGTATAGGTTCTTTTTTTTCTGTGTTTTTAAAAGAGATTAAAGTATTTTTTAAAGCTTTTGAATAGGGATGTTTCGGAGAATCCAAAATTTCCTTTGTTCTACCCTCTTCCAGTATCTCTCCACCATACATAACTATCATCCGGTCAGATATATATCTTGCAACTCCTAAGTCGTGAGTAATTAAAATTATACTTAATTTTTCTTCATTTTTTATTTTTTTTAATAAATCTAATATTTGTAATTGTATTGAAACATCCAATCCTGTTGTAGGCTCATCTGCTATTAAAATTTTAGGATGAAAAATAAAAGCAAGAGCTATCATCAATCTTTGTTTTGTACCTCCACTTAATTCATGTGGATAATTCCATAATCTTTCTTTGGTTAAACCAACCTTATTCAAATATTCAGAAATAATTTCTATTCCTTCTTTTTCTTTTATATTTTTATGAGATTTTAATACTTCTAGAAATATATCTACAATTTTTTCTAAAGGATCAAAAATATTTTGAGAATTTTGAAAAATTATAGATATATCTTTCCATCTTATATAATTTAATTCTTTATTTGATATTTTTAATATATTAAAATTATTATAAAATATTTCTCCATTTTCATATTTTGCATTATTTGGTAATATTTTTAAAATGGAATAAGCAAGAGTAGATTTACCACTACCAGATTCTCCTATTATTCCCAATATTTCATTTTCATTTAATTCAAGATTTACATTATTTAATGCCCAAACTTTTCCCCATGGAGTATCATATGTTACTGTTAGATTACTTATTTTTAATAGCATCTATTATTTCACCTCTCCAAAACTTCTTTTCATAAAGACTTTTTCAATTCCTTTAGATAAAATCACCAAAGATAGAACAAAGAATATTAAAAATATCCCAGGAAATATAATTACCCACCAGGCACCTACAATTATAGCTCCATTTAATTCAGCCTCATATAAAATTAATCCCCAATTTGGGAGACTTAAACTTCCAAAACCTAAGAAATTTAATCCTGCATACGTTAAAATGGCTCCTGAAGTTGATAACAAAAAGTTTGGTAAAATTAAAGGAATTTCCAGAGGGATTAAATGTTTTAAGATTATATATGAATTACTGGCACCTCCTATTTTAGCAAAAAGAATAAAATCTTTTGTTTTATTAACTAAAATATCTGATCGTATTATTCTAGCTATCGAAGGCCAAGAAGTCCCCCCTATTATTATAATATAATTAACTGTTGATGGACCTAAAATAGAAATAAATATTATAGCTAATATGATAGTTGGAATTATAATAAAGAAATCAGTTGCTCTCATTAAAATTTCATCAAAATATTTACCATAAATTCCAGAGATTGTTCCTATAATAAAACCCAAAAAAAGCGCAAATAATCCAGATAAAAAACCCACTTCAATAGTAGATTGAGTTCCTATAATTAGTAAATATAATAGATTGTTTCCTTGATAATCAGTACCTAATAAATAGGTAAGACTAGGGGGATTATATGGTGGACCTATTAAATTTTTTATAAATAAAGATGATATATTATTTCCGAATAATCCTAATAATATAAATATAAATACACCAATAAGACCAATTAAAATAAGTTTATTTCTTATAAAATTTCTAATAAAAATCCTCATTCTAACCCAACCTCACTCTAGGGTCGATATATCCATATAATAGGTCAGCGATAAAATTTGAAATAATAACCAATAAACTCATAAAAATAAACACCCCCTGTAATACTGGATAATCGGAATTGGTTACAGCTATATAGATTAAAGTCCCCATCCCATTTAATGAAAATACTGTTTCAGTAAAAATAGCCCCAGCAATTAAAAAGCTCATTTGAACAGCTATTTGAGATAGTTCTGGTAATATTGAATTTTTTAAAACATGATGAAAAATTATTCTATTTTCCTTAACACCCATTATTCTTAAAGATTTTATAAAATCTTCTTGAAAAATTCTTTGTGCAGAACTTTTAATTATTAAATAATTCGAAGATAAGAAAAAAATAGTAATTGTGATTAATGGTCCCACCAAATGATAAATATAATCAACAACATATCCATAAAGAGAGGTTATTCTAAGATTAGGAGAAATAGTTCCTCCCATTGGTAACCATCCAAAATAAAATGAAAATATTAATAATATAATCATAGCCAACCAATAGGAAGGTATGCTAATTAATATCCCTGTAAGCCCTGACATAAATTTGTCCAATTTCCCACCGGGACTTTTGGCTGCATATAATCCTAATAATAGAGAAATTATTATAGAAAAAAATAATCCACTTCCCATTAAAATTAAAGTATTTAAAAATCTAGTAGGGAATATAACATTTATTACATTTGTCCCAGTATATACAAATGAAATCCCCATATTTCCATGAAATAAATTAATCCAAAATAAAAAATACTGTTCCCATAAAGGTTTGTCTAAACCAAATTCTTTAGTTAAAAGTTCTGCAGTTCCTGGTGGGGCTCCTGGGCCAATCATCATTGTAATTGGATTTCCTAATAACCTAAATATTAGAAATGATACTGTAACTATAATCCAAAAAGCAAAAATATTAACAATTAATCTTTTAAAGATATATTTTTTCCACATCATCTATATTATTTATGAGTCTCCAATATTTAAAAATTTCGGAGGAATAATATGACAAATGTCAGATTTATATATCATATTTTATTTTAATATTTTATGAATAA
>JBAMLT010000197.1:0-3572 GCA_039793425.1 Caldisericota bacterium | reverse complement strand
GCATATGGGATGAAAAAATTGAAGGAAGGGGAGGTTAAAGAATGAAAGATAGGGGGTATAAAAAGGAAATAATTTCAGGATATCACAAGTAAAAATTAAAGTTGAATTTTTCACGGATGAGGAACTTTTCCAGATTTTTAACTGGATCCAGGAGCATGTTCAATCAACTAAGAGAAAAAAGGAAATTGACTATTAAGGAAATATTATCTCCTGATTAAGTTCCTTTTAATGACTGGGGCAAGGATCGATGAGACCCTTGCTATTAAACCTATAGATATTAACCTGGAAATGAATACCATAACACTCATTACATTGAAAAAGAAGGACAAAGAAGCAAAGAGAACCATACCGTTGCATCTTGAATTGAAAAGCGATATAATGCAGTATTACCTTGATTACAATATTAACAAGAGATCTGAAGATAAGTTATTCAAGGTAACCAGGCAATCTGTTGATGCATTTTTCAAAAAGATTCAGAAAGGCTTTAACTTCAAGATCCATGCCCATAAATTCAAGCATACCTTTGCTGTTAAAGCCATTTTAAGTGGTATTCCATTAAATGTTCTTCAGAAGTGGCTTAGCCACTCATCCATATTTGTTACATCGATTTACACCGACATTACAGGCATGAACACGAGCCAGTTCATGAATCAAATACAATAAAAATGGCAATAAGAAATATTTTTATATTTGAAATTCATATTGTATATAGGGATAATGAAGAAAAATAATATAAAAAAAGATAAAAATGATGAAGAAATATACATTTTATATACAAAGGAAATACTTGAATTATTTAATATAAATTATTCCAATTTGGATTTTAACAATGCTTTAAAAAGTCTACAAAAATTAAACAATGATTTCAATAAATCTTTAACAAGTGGTGACATGGTACCTTCAAGCACAAGGTATGACATAAGTTATATTTTAAATAAAATATTAGAATTAATTGAAAATAAAGAAAACCCAAAAAATATTGAACCATGGTTAAAAAAGTTAAAAGCTAATTATTATTATGACGATTTTGATTAATTAACAAAAAGAGGAGGATATAAATGGATTTAATAATTATTAAATTAGGGGGCAGTGCTATAACAAATAAATACGAAAAAGGAAAAATGAAAATAAATAAAGAAATATTATATAATATATCTACTATTTTATCAAAAATTTATATTGATCATCAATTAATTTTGATTCATGGAACTGGTTCTTTTGGACATAGAAATGCAATAAAATATTTAAAGAATAAAGAGATAAATAAAAAAACAAATTTTGAGCAATATAAATATATAATACTTAGTAGGAAAAATATTTTTGATTTAAATAATAAAATAATGAAAATTCTTTGGAATTTTAGACTCCCAGCTATTTCATTATTTCCATCTTCTTTTCTCTCAACTGAGGAGGACGAAATCAAAAATTTCGATTTAGAAATAATTTCTCAATTATTAATACTAGGATTTATCCCAGTAATACATGGAGATTGGGCATTTGATAAAAAATCTCAATTTTCAATAATATCTAGTGATAAATTAACAAGTTATCTTGCTATAAATTTAAAGGCTACAAGAGTTATAATGATAAGTGATACGGATGGTATATATTCAGAGATTGAAAAAAATAAAAAACAAATTATTAGATTTATTGATAAAAATAATATAGATATTGTATTAAATAATTTAAAAAAAGAAAATGATATGAAAGATGCAACTGGAGGAATTTACGGTAAATTAATTGAAATGTTAAAAATATCAAAATTTGGTATAACAAGCATTCTTGTGAATGGTTCAAACAAAAAATCAATTATTGATGCAATTGAGGGTAAAAATTTGGATAATTTATTAGGTACTATTGTAAAACCATATACAATTTAATTTTTAACAATTTTGGTTCCTACCTCTGCATTATTTAATAATACATTTTTTAAATTCCCTTTAATTTTTCCATTAAAAATTCTTGCATAATTTATTATATATCCCTTATCGATTAATTCTGATAATTTATAGACCTTATAAATCATTTTTTCTGAGCGTAATGGATTATTTTCATATTCATTCAATAAATCGTTGATATTAAAATAATTACCTAAAGTTTTAAAACTTATTTTATTTATTAGTTCTGCATTTGGATTTAATTTTGGATCTTTTGTATAAACTCCCTCTTCTGAAGTTAATATGAAAACTTTGTCAGGTCGAAATACTGAAGATAAATAATATAAAATATCATCTCCTGTAATAAATGAAAATGCAAAAGTTTTATCTAATACGACATCACCCCTTAATATTGGAACTATATTATTTTTTAAACAATTATTTATAATGCCTAATTTTATTTTATTTAACTTCCCAGATATCATTTCTACTGTAGAAAATATTGATATAGGAAAAACTTGAAAATTATTTTTAGTAAAGATTTTTAAAATCTTATTATTATAATCTTCTAATTTGAACTTTAACTTTCCTATTTCTATCTTTTTTCTATCACTAATATTTTTACCAAATAATTTTTTCCTATTTAATATATTATAGACATACGATCCATTCCCATAAATTAATATAATTTTAATTTTTGAATGTTTTCTGAAAAACAACAAATCATCAATTATATTTAATAAATTTTCTTGAGATAATTTATTATTTTCAAAAACTACGCTTCCTCCTATTTTAATTATGTATAGATCTTTCATTTAATTTCACCATAATATATATCATAAATTTTAAGACAAGTATTTTTAACTATTGGATGCATTGGCTTTAATTTTTCTAAATTTTCAATGTATTTATTTTTGTCTTTATCTACATTTAAATAAATAAATGAATGCGATTCTATACTAGGTAAATTAAGCTCTAAATTATCAAGCTCTAATATATATATATAATCATCAAATAAATGTTTTCTCCTATAAGAAATAACTTCTCTATTAAATACAGGTTTAGAATTTAAATTTCTTTTCAATTTTTCCATATTTATTTTTATTCCTAATTCCTCCTCTAATTCTCTCTTTAAAATTTTCTCAAAATCAAGTGATAAATCTTCAGATTGTATTATATCTTCTATATTTAATGTTCCACCAAAAAAATCAAAATATCCTCTAAGAGGATCTCTATTTCTATTATCTAATAATATTTTTATATTATCTTTATTTTTTAATACAATTGCACTATGTACAGATTTTATGTTTAAAATTTCTTCATGAATATCCTTTATAATTTCATTAAATTGTATAAATAAATTTTTTGCTTCTAAATTTCCTAACGAAGGTATCGATATCATATTTATTGAATCTTTTTTAAATATTTTGAAAAAATCATTTAAAAATTCTATTACACTTTTATTTTTATTATTTTTTATAATATTATTTAATTTTTTATGAAAATTAAATTCATTATTAAATAAATCTCCCAATGTCATTTTTTTAATTTCATTAAGAGGATTATTAAGATATATATTATAATATTTATTTAAAATTTCACTAATAAAAAATCTAATCTCAAACATATCTGGGTACTCAATATTTTTATTTAAATAAATATTTGAAGTTAATCGAAGATATTGCTAATGAATTA
>JBAMLT010000196.1:0-3592 GCA_039793425.1 Caldisericota bacterium | reverse complement strand
GGGGAAAGAATAATGAATGATTTTATGGATAGCTCTTTTGAAGAACCATCCTTTATTTTTATGAATTTGATGGAAGTTCATGATCCCAATGCGATTTGGGAACTAGGTGTAGATGATAGAAAAAATAAATATCAAGATTTTGCAAAGATAAAAACAATCAGCGAAAAAAATCTTAGAGAAACTAAAGAGGGATATTTAAAATCATTAAAATATTTAGATGATGAATTCGGGAAATTAATTAAGAATCTTAAAAGATTAAAAATATATGATCTATCATTAATAATCATTATTTCCGATCATGGGCAAAGCTTTAAAGAAAATTACAAATATCAATATTACGGTCATGGAAATTTCCTTTATGACGAACTTGTTGAAGTGCCTATGATAATCAAATATCCTCAAAATAAAAAATTTGAAATTAAAAATGGGTATCAAAGTTTAGTTAATATACCTAAAGTCATAGAAAATGTTATATCAGGAAATATAGAGGATAATATAACGGAATTAACAGCATTTAGTGAGGTTTTTGGTTGCATGAACGATCTTGAAATGCTTACTAAAAATAATATTCTTCCTAAAGACTTCAACTATAAAGAATATCAAGAGAAGATATTTTATCCTAGAAAAGCAATATTCAAAAATGGATATAAACTTGTAATTAATGGCTTTAATGGTGAAATTGAAGAGTTCACCTATAACAAAAAATCTGCAGATCCTAGAGAGAAAAAAGAAATAATAAAAGATCTTAAATATGAATTATATATATTCAAGGGAAATGAAAAATTTGTAATATAATCATATACTCTTTAAGATTTCAATTGCTGAAGTTTTTACTGCTTCTTTTGAATTCAATTTTGGCATCCATCCCATATCTAAAGCCTTATTAATGTCCAAAATAGTTTTTGGTATATCCCCTATCCATCCTCTATCTCCTCCTGTATATTCGAATTTAACATTTTTTAATCCCATTACTTCAACAATGATTTTTGCAATATTCTCTACAGATATACTGTCTTTATTTCCTAGGTTGAAAACATCTACATTTTTTTGTGATTTATCAGAAAGGAATAGCATACCATCAATGCAATCATCTACATAAAGGTAAGATTTTTCCTGTTTTCCATTGCCAAGTATCTCTAAATTATTTGGATCCCTTTTCAATTTGAGTATCAAATCAGGAATGACATTCCTTCCTATTGCCCTGTAATATGGCCCTACAATATTTGCAAACCTGAATATATAAGCATTGAAATTAAAAATGCTTGCAAATGATGTTATCAAGCCTTCAGCGCCCAATTTAGATGCGGCGTATAAAGACTCTGGAATCAACGGTCCATAGGTTTCAGGTGTTGGTATCTGGTTCGCTAGACCATATACGGATGATGATGAAGAAAAAATAATATTTGTCACATCATTTTTTCTCATGGATTCAAGAACATTGTATGTACCTATAGTATTAATTTTTAAATCTGCATCAGTGACCTTATCGGGATAGAATCTCACATCTGCATTAGCCGCAAGATGTATAACCAGATCGGTATTCCCCATCAATTTCGTCATTAAATCAAAATCTAGAATATCCCCTTTAACAAAATTGATTTTTTTATTAATCACCAGATCTTCTATTGAATCATAAGTGCTTGAACTAAGGTTATCTACTACAGTAATATTTCCTTTTATCCTTCTGATCAGGCTCTTCCCTATTACCCCTGCTCCTCCTGTAACAAGAATGTTTAAATCTTCAAGCTTATTTTTTTTAAATTTATAATCCATATTTATTTCCACCTTTTTTAGATTTTTGAGTAATATTCATTTATGATTTTTATTCCATCATCAAGGCTGACTTTCGCATCAAAACCTAGAACGTTCCTAGCCTTATTAGTATCTGCGAGTGTTTCCATAACATAGTTTTTTACGGGCATTTCTATATATTTTGGCTTTATATTAGTTCCTAGCGCTTTGTTTAGCATTTCTATTAGCTCATTCAAACTGTAATTCTTTCCGGTACCGACATTGAATATTTCAAAACCTTTTACACTCGAGGCAAGAATCATCGCATTTACTACATCCTCAACAAATATAAAGTCCCTCCTTTGTTCTCCATTGCCATAAATTACGGGACTCTCTCCTCTTTTCATTGACCATAGAAATTGTGTAACTAGATTAGCATACTTTCCTTTGGATTCTTCGTGCTTTCCATATACAGAAAAGAACCTCATTGCTGCAATGTTCAGTCCATAAAGCTTATTGTATAGTTCAGAGATTCTCTCACAGGCGATCCTTGCTTCAGTATAATAATCTGTAACTTTAGGAACAATATCCTCCCTGTGTGGTGGATTTATTCCATTATAGATTGATGATGTTGATGCAAAAACAACGTTAATATCATACTTTCTCGCAAATTCAAGAATATTAATCATTCCTAAGACAACTTCACCAACAAGCGATGGATTTTCCCTGTACATGGGTGAGGCTGAATATATGCCCAAATGGAAAACAAGATTTGCCCTCAAATTGTGTTTTAATATATTTTTTGAATCATCATTAATGAATTTTATATTTTTACTATCCACAAAGTCTTTTAAATTATATTCCTTGCCCGTATGCAAGTTGTCTATGACATATACGTTGTTATTAGATATTCTCTCAACGAGATTACTTCCAATAAATCCCATACCGCCTGTTACAATAATTTCTTTACCAGCTAAATCTTTTGCCATGAATATCTATAATGAAAATTATTATTTTATTCTTTCTTTTAAAATTTTTTTAAGTATTGTTATGTAAATGCGAATGCTTTTTCTTTTCAGGAAAAGTATTAAGAGCGCCTTGAATGATTTCCAAGAAGCATATTTAAAGATCTCTTTTTTGTTTACATTTTTGGCAAATAATAATTTTATTGAATTAACAATCAAAATTTTAAGATAAAAAATTAATTCACGAGCATTTGGTTCAAAAAATTCTTCACCAAATAAATAAATTTCTATTTTTTTCTCAATTTTTTTGTACAGAAAACATTTTCTGAAATTTTGTTTATCCTTGATAAAGGACAATATAGGGTCATATATTTTGTAAAAATCTTTTTTCAAATAGTCAAGCTCTTTATTTACAAAATTAACAAAATTTTCATTTACAGATTGGGAAGTGCTTTCATGTATCCTGAAGTATGTAAGTTTTTTAAGGATGTACAATACCGAATATTCTGAAGATAATGCCATGGAAAATATGCTTATATCCGTCCCCATCTCAATCATGTTCACAAAATCTGTATTTTCAAGCAAAATTTTTTTTCTTATGCTTGTGCTACTTAAATTATCGTAAAATTTTTCCATCATTAAACAGTTAAAATTATTTTTATCTTTGAATTCAAAATATTTTTCATTAGATTCTTTCAAAAAATGAAAATTCTGAGATCTTCTTTTTATGATATTTGAATGTTCATCAATGTAAATTCTGTCATTGTGAATATAACCTAAATTTCTATTTTCTGAAAATATATCTAAAATTATTTTTAATTTATTTTGTTCGAACATGTCATCGTCATCTAAAAATGATATAATTTCACCTTTTGAAATCTTCATTGCATCAGTTA
>JBAMLT010000195.1:0-3598 GCA_039793425.1 Caldisericota bacterium | reverse complement strand
ATTTAACCAATCAATTACCCATTGTTCTGGAATCATATAATCCCTATAGGGATTACATTTATTTAAATTTATTGGCTAAATTACCTTGGTACTGGAAAGAAGATAACAATTAAACAAGACTATTCTATACCCTAAAATTTACGGAGTTTAGGTTATAATATATTAGAATAAATGTATTTATGATAAAAATTTATTTATTAGATAATGATAGTTGATGATACATTAAGAGAAGGTTTACAGATGCCAGGTTTTGCTTTAACTAAAGAAGAGAAACTAAGATTAGCAGAACTTCTTTCAAATGCAGGCATTAATAATGCAATTGTTTCTTATCCATCTGCACATCAATCTGAATATGATTTGACTAAAGAAATTATAAAAAGAAATTATTTTAAAACAGTATTTGGTCTTGGGAGAGCAATTGTTGAAGATATTAACAAAATATATGAGACAGGAGCAAATATATCGTTGCATTTACCATTTGAAATAAAAAACAAAGAAAAAATTATTAATGCAATAAAATATGCATCAAACCTTGGAAAAATTGTTGAAGTAGGACTGGTAAACGTTACACTATATTCAGAAAATTTTTTAATTAGTCTAGCAAAAGAGATTGAAAATGCTGGTGCTGAAAGAATCCAAATAGCGGACACTTTGGGCAATGCATTTCCATCAAAAATAAGACAAATTATTTCTGGAATAAAATCAAATTTATCTGCTGAAGTGGTGGTTCATTTACATAACGATAGTGGTCTAGCCATAACTAACGCAATATATTCTTTGGAAGCAAAAGTAGATTTTATTGATACTACAATCTTTGGAATAGGAGAAAGGAATGGTATAGTAGATACTTTAATTATAAACAATTACCTAAAAAATATAGGTATAGATACTGGAATTAATGAATCAAATTTATTATTAGCGTATAATTATCTTGAGAATCTTATTTTTAAAAAAATAGGGTATATATCATTTTTAAATAATTATCCCATATATGGTAAAAATACTGATATACAAACAGCAGGTACTCATGCAGCATTTAGAAATATTTTTAAAGAAAAAAATTATTCTTTAAATGTATATACAGGAAAAAATTTAGTTAAAAAAATTTTAGAAGAAAATGGAATATTCTTGAGTGATGAAATGATTGAATATTTAACTCAAAAGATTAAAGATTTATCGGTTGAATATGGAAAATCTTTTACGAAAGAAAATTTAATTGAAATGGTGCGTGATATATATGGTAAAAGTGATTGAGGTAGCACAAATAGTAGCTGGACCAACAGCTGGACTTATATTATCAGATTTAGGATTTGAGGTGATTAAGGTAGAACCTCCGGGCAGGGGTGATATATCCAGACATTTAAAAAAATCAAGCAGTGGAGCCTTTCCATTTTACAATAGGAATAAAAAAAGTTTAAGCCTTGATCTAAAAAAGGGTAAGGAAATTTTTTTAAAATTGATTAAAGATGCTGATATTCTGATTGATAATCTGGCAGCCGGAAGTATGGAAAGATTAGGTCTTGATTATGAAACTTTAAAAAATATAAATCCAGGTTTAATTTATGTTTCAATAAAAGGGTATGGTCCGGGTCCATATTCTAATAGAAATTCCCTAGATTACCCTATAGAAGTTGAAACAGGTGTTGCTTATATGACAGGATTAGAGAATAGGCCTTTGAGATTAGGTGGTTCAATTATTGATATAGGTGCAGCACTATTTGGAGTAATCGGTGCATTAAATGCAATGTTAATAAGAAATCAAACTGGGAAAGGTACTAAAATTGAAATAGGTCTATTTGAAGTTGGGTTATTCTTTATGGGGCAACATATTGTTACCTATCAAATTAATAACGAACCATTAAAACCTTTAAATGAGGAGGGATTTGCCTGGGGTATTTATGATTTCTTTGAAACAAAGGATGCAAAAAAAATATTTATAGGCATTACTACTGATTCTCAATGGAAAAAATTTTGTATAGAATTTAATTTCGAATATTGCTCAGAGCCGTCTTTTGAAAAAAATGAGGATAGACATATAAAAAGAAACATATTGATACCAAAACTCCAAGAATTTTTCAGAAATTACACTTACGAAGAGCTTGTACAAAAATTAAATAAGGCAAATATCAGTTATGCTAAATTTAATCGACCATGGGATTTATTAAATGATGAACATGCCAAACTTAAACTTATTTCATATTTTTATAAAGGCTATAATTTAAAGGCACCAGTACCTCCAATAGGTTTTAAATTAGTTAATGATCCACCAGAACTAGGTATAGATACTGAAAACATTTTGAAAAGTTTGGGATATGGAGATAATGAAATTCAAGAATTCAGAAAAAATAATGTCATTTAGGAGGAGTAATTCCTCAATTTTTAAGTCATTTATACATTCCCATTTTTTGCCAGCAATTTTCTTCCTCCCAATAAAATTTCGATAACTCAAAAAAGCTCATTTACTTTTATATTCTTCGTTAATAACTCCACGTTTCTTTCATTAATTAAATTTAGATTCATTAGAAGGTGGAGAATCACCCAGAAAAATCATATTACTAAGAATCATTGAGTAAAATAATAAATATAGTGGAAGGAAAGTTCTTGAATTCAATGTATGTAAGGATGATATTAATAGATATCATTGACCTTTATACAAACTTATGGAGCAATAAAAGAAAGAATGTTTAAAAAATAAAAATTAAATATTATCCATAAATTTAATAATTATTATTATAAATTATTTATTATATTATCAAATACTTTTCTTTCCGCATTTCTTATGTGATATAGAACTGTAGGTTTCGATAAATTTAGCATATCAGATATGAAATCGAGATTATGTTGCCTAGGCCATTTATAATAACCATTAAAATATGCTTTTTTTAAGATCAATCTTTCAGTTGACGTTAATTTATTGAACAATAAGATAGAATTTACTTTAATAAAATAATCAAAAATCTCATCTTCTTTTACTTTATTACAATTGAAATATGAAATATCATTATTTTTACTGATATTATCTATTATTTCATTTATTAAATTTTTTTTGAAAGTTAAGAAACTAAATATTTCTTTTCCACTTTCTGCAAATATTGGAAATAATGGTATGGATTCTTTATAAGTTATAATATTCATTATATTATGTCCTTTCTTTAAACCATTGATAAATAATATATTGTTAATTTTACTTTTATAAATCTTAATTAATTTAAAATCTTTCTTTAAATATTTTTTTATTTCTGAAGCATCATCAAATTCTGTATAAGCCAATACATAATTTATTTTTCCATTAGGGAATACATAAATTGAAATAATGCTTAGGTTTAACTTTTCTGCAGCTTCACTCAAACCGCAATTACTATTGATTGAAAAATTACAAAAATACATAATATAATAAAGGAATTTTCAATATATAAATATTTTTACTGTTGTATGAGTGTGACCGAAAAATAGTGAAAGTCGGTTAAATGTGATAATTTTTTCTTAAAATTTATAAATTGTGGGTTTATTATAATTATTGCACACAATAAATAAACACACAGGAAATGTGATGCAAAATGCAAATATAAAACTTTCATCTGGGTTTTTGTGTGTACAG
>JBAMLT010000194.1:472-3602 GCA_039793425.1 Caldisericota bacterium | reverse complement strand
TTCAATGCTTTCTTTTTCTTATCCGCAATTTTTTCAAGTAGTTCAGCCTCTTTTAATTGCTTTTTTATCTCTTTTTTACTTGCTTTACTCATCTAACCCCCTTAAAATTAATTTTTCTTTAAAGTTCAGAAAATCAGCAACTGGAAGTCCTCGCTTAAACCCCTCCCGCAACTTAACTACTTTTGTATAATTATATTCCATTTCCCTCTTCTCTAATAAATTATATCTATTTTTCACCAATGTGTCAAGTGTCCCTATATATCCGTGTAAAGCATATTTACTTAAATGCTGACCATCGTCCCAGTATTTTACCTCATCAGGTTTGTGATTACAATTTGAAAAATCTTTTGCAAAGTGTAAATATAACTTATTCCTGAATACAAAACATTTTCCTTCAACTTCTATCTTACAACCGCCAAGTTCATTTGATAATTCTTTTTTATCTATCTTTGAAATTGTTTTAATACTATCTGTTGCTGAATGAAATGAATTATATTTATATTCCAATCTTAAAAGATTATACCTTGCAAAACTTGTTATCAGTGTAGCAATAAAAGGATTATAATATAGTCCTGCTTCATATTTTTTTTCTTTTACAACAAATTGTTTTAATTTAGTATCATAATAATAATGAATGTCTTTTTGAGTTTGATTAATTATTTTATCAAGTTCATTTTTTTCATCTTCATTTAATTTATCTAAATAAAAATACTTATCATTTTCATTTGTTTGTATAAATTTACCATAGAAAGAATTTAAAATATATTTGTAAATTAAATTTAAGTCTTTTTGCTCTCTTACTTGCTTGCGTTTCTCATATATATCTAAAACAAAATGTTCAAAAGGGTTATAATCACTCTCATCAATAAAGATATACCCACTATGAACTTTAAAATCAAACTCATCAGCATACTCTAATGCTCCCTTAATGTCCCATATAGTAGCACAAATATTTTTAAATTCATTTTGAATAGGTTTAAACTCATCATCAAATAGTATTGGATATTTTGACTTTATTTTTCCTGATATTTCATAGACCCCAACATATTTATCTGTATATTTTTTCGTCTCAACATAACGCCCTTTTATCATTGACGGCAAAAATAAACAAGCATAGGGATAACTACTATTTATATCAATCTCAATAGCATTTTCAAATAAACGAGGTTCATTATAAAGATAAAAATTTTTTCCTCCGTGATAACTCCTTTCTGATAACTCTACACACTTTTCTGGTGGAAACATTATTTTATCTTGTTCTCGTAAATAATCGTGTCTAAATACTTTCATTGAAAATTGAGCAATACTTACAGATGGCGTTATATCAAAAACTTTATGCATCTCAATTATCTTTTTTGCAAGTAGATATAAAACCTTAACATCATTTTTTGCATATTCTTCAAATTCCTTTGTTTTCAGTTTTTTAACCCCTAAACCCTCTGGTGTTCTAATTTTTTTTGCATTTATACCAAACGCAGTTAATGACCTATCCAAACCCATTTGAGTAAAAGCCATAGCATCATAAATATACACTAAAATACTATTCTTTTTACAAACAGGTTTTTTCATTATAATATAATTTACCTTTCCTGTATAAATTTCAAAAAACCAACCTTTATAATTTATCTCACAATAAGTTCCATCCCTATAAATTTTTTCAATAAACTTCCTAAACAATATCATTAAATCATATTCAAGATTATGAAAATAAACAATATTTTGCTCCTTAACTTTACAATGTTTTTCAATGTATTTAATAAAAATATCAAGTATATTATCATTATTAACATATTGAAAAAGTAAATCTTCTCCATTATATAACTGGATAGTCCAAGCATTGCCTTTATAAGTTTCAGTATCACCCGCAATGATGTTTAAACCCCTTTTTTCTGTATAACTCCTATGATTTTTCTTTATACCTTGAACACATAGTGTTTTAATGACTTTCTTTTTCATAATGTAAATATTCTCCAATAATATATGAAGTCCAAGCAACTAATCCAATAAAATCAATATAATCATACTTACTTAATTCTTCTTCAATTTTTTTAATAAATTCATAAACTATTTTATATGCTTCATTAAAATCAACAAGACTTTCTGCTACTAAACCTCTTCTGTCCTCTGTATATCCTATTCCAATATTTCTTATCTGAAAAAATATTTTTTTCTTTTTTCTATTTATAAAACAAAAATAAACCCTGATTAAAAAATGATTTTTTACTCCTACTTCTCTAAATTTACTATAAATTTTGTTCCTGGGTATCTTAACAGGTTTCTTATATACATATAAACTTCTCAAATGAATATAATCAGTTTTAAAACTTGTATGATAAAAGTTTTCAATCTTTGCAACATTATATCCTTTATAAGTTTTTTTTATGTTTTCAATATATTTTATAAGATAATTTCTAAACAATATCCATTTATCCGCCCTTGATATTCTTCTTATCTTTTTTGGTATTCTTTTAACCTTGTATACAAAAACCCATAATTTTTTATTTCGTTTAAATTTTGTAAATCTACCCTTTAAGTCTCTAAATTGAAAAAAATAACCTTTTCTTTTAGGTTTTATCTTATATTTTCTAATATAATCTTTAATATATACTAAATTAATTGGATTTCTAATAAACCCAGACATAAATCCAGATTGAAACCCGTATAAAATCCAATTAAATAGGGGGGTAAACCGCTTTTACCCCCCTACATATATTAACTTATCACTTGTGCTAATTTATTGTTATCAACCTTCACGAACATCATATACTGGTGAACAGGTTGAGGATAATTCTTCACTTTCTTCTTCCCAGTATATATAAGACATACTTCCATTCCAACCTTATCATCAAGTAATTTTCTCATTAGTCCTGACGATACAAGATAATATGTCTTATTTTTATCTAATGATATTTCCTCACCAGCAAATGTCCTTGCCTTACCCCTTGCTTCTTTAAAAACATAATACACAATACTACCAGTTTCTTTTTCTACAATTTTCTTATCAACACATCGCCCAACAATGTATCCTGATTTGATATTGATGTTAATAAAAGCAACATCATCTCGTGCAGGTAGAGTTGCGATCCTACCTATAAGGAATTGAAACATTTCCCTTCATTCACCTCCCTCA
>JBAMLT010000194.1:0-462 GCA_039793425.1 Caldisericota bacterium | reverse complement strand
TTCAAGTTGCTTTTTTAACTCATCAATAGTTAGTTGATTATCCATACTATCAACTAACTGCTGTTCTATCCTGTCCAAGGATAGATTGTTTTTTATGTTTTCCTTTTTCATTTTACCCCCTTTTAGTTAGATAGCCACATATGTGGCATAAATAAATTATATCAATTTTTAAACTTATTTATCATTAATTCTTCTAATACAATTGTTAATTTTATTAATAAAATTATCCAATAAACTCATTATCCTTTATCAAAAAATATATTTCATCCTTATTCCATACTACCTTATAATATCCCTCATTGAGTTCATAGATACATTTCATCAGATATTCTTTTTCTTGAATTACCTTTTTTGGCTCAATTAAACGAATTACCCCACCAGTTAAAATTTCAGATAGAAAAACTAATAATATATCAGTTTCTTTTAAAAAAAATACCACTTCACACATTTAATCTTCAACCT
>JBAMLT010000193.1:0-3659 GCA_039793425.1 Caldisericota bacterium | reverse complement strand
TCGTTTTTTAAATTCTATTATTTTCGAAAATTTAAAAAAGAGTCAGAAAGATATGTGATATAATTAATGTGTTAACAGACTTACTATTAATAGTGATGATATATTTAACTTATGAAGAGGCAATTTAAAATGAAAAACCACAATTCTTCAAAAATAGCACAGATTTTTTCAAATTTTGATGTTAGGATAGAAAAATTTTTCATTGGATATAAAAAATCAGAAAAGATAAAAAAAAGATAAAAGAGGTATTGTTATGAAAAAGCCCTGGTCAATCTCAACAACAGTAAGAAACCCTGAAAGATTGCGAGATTTTTTAAGAGTACTAAAGAAATTAGAAGGTGAATACTTTGATAAAGATAACCAAATAAAATATCAAGTGTTACTAATCCAAGATCGACTTTATGAACCTTTAAATATTCCTTCAGAGTTTAGAGAATATTACGAAAATCCAAATAAAGCAAATGAAGAAATTCCATACAAAGTAGCTGAAGAGATTTTTAATCATCAAAATTATGAAGACCCACCAATGAGAGGAAGACAATCAGTAAATCCTTTGAATAAACTGGGATTTTCAATAGCAAGAAAGGGTTATGGACCTATAAAAATTACTGAGTTAGGAAATAAGTTTTTAGCAAGTGATTATGATATAGGCTACATATTCTTCAAAAGTTTATTTAAACTACAATTTCCAAATCCTTGGAGTGAAGATTTTTCAGAGAAAGAAGGTTTTAATATAATGCCGTTTATTGCAGTAATGCATTTAATTGAGAAAATCAACGAAAAAAGTCAAAAAAATGGATTAGACAGAACTGAATTTAGCATATTTGTTCCAACTTTAATAAACTATAAAAGAATTGATGAACAAGTTGAAAAAATAATAGCTTTCAGAGAAGCACGAAATAAAAATAAATATATTCGCGAATTTGCGAAAGATTTCTATGAAATAGAAAATGTACCAGATGAAAAGATAAATAACCTGTTTGATTATGGAGATAACATAATGAGGTATTTTAGGCTTACAAGATATTTCAAGGTTTCAATGGATCTATTTGGGTCTCACTGGAATATTGACCTTGAGCCTTTAAGAAAAGATGAAATAAAACAGCTTTTAGATATGTATAGTGGAGAAGCTATCCAATTCGCGAATTTAGAAGATTATTTGAATTATCTTTCTGATATTGAAAGACCTCTTTTACCTTGGGAGAAAAAAGAGAATTTAGAAAAGATTGCCGAATCGTTAAAAAATACAATTATTAACTTAATAAAAAAAGAGAATTTACAGATTACTTCAGATAAACAAAAGATTCTTCAGGCAAATGTTAAAGGAATGAGTAAAGATCAATTAGAAAATTACATTTCTAAGTTAAGGGAATTTAATCTGGAATTACAAGAACGAATAAACAAGATTAAGTTAATGAGCGACTTAGATAAACTTAAAGAAATTATATCAATTCTTCGAGATATCAAAAATTTAAAGAAATATGATCCAGAACAATTTGAGAAATTAATAGCAGAAGCATTGAAAATAATCAACGATGAAATTTTAATAAAGCCAAATTATCCGATGGACGATGAAGGAAATCCTATTAATCATTCTCCTGGAAATAAAGCAGATATAGAGTGTTATTACGAAAAATTCAAAGCAATTTGTGAGGTAACACTGAATACTTCAAGACTACAATGGATTCAAGAAGGGCAGCCAGTTATGAGACATTTAAGAGGTTTTGAGGTTAGATATCAAAGTGATGAGATATTTTGTATTTTTGTTGCTCCGCAAATTCATAAAGATACATATTCTCAATTTTGGATTTCTGTAAAATATGAGTATGATGGTCGTAAACAAAAAATAGTGCCAATGACAACAGGGCAATTTGCGGTGCTTTTAGAAACTCTTTTAAATCTTCTAGAACAAGGTAAGAGATTTTCTCATAAAGAGCTGTATGACTTATATTCCACTATAGTAAACGAGTCAAATAAGTTGAATAGTTTCTCCGAGTGGGTGAGCTTTATTGACAGCGTTTTGAAAGATTGGCAAACAAGCTTACTTAACAAAGAACAAGGGTAAGTAAGATATGAAAATCAACCATATATATTTAGGCGATTGTATTCAGATAATGGCAAAAGAGATTCCAGAAAATATTGTAGATTTAGTTTATGCAGATCCACCTTATAATTTATCCGGTAAATCATTAAAATTAATAAATAATAAAACGGGTGGACCATTCTACAAAATGAATGAAGAATGGGATACCTGGAACTATGAAGATTATCTTGTATTTACTGAGAATTGGATTAGAGAAGTATGGAGAATATTGAAGTGTACAGGTAGTTTATATGTTTCCTGTACATATCATAACATAGCGGAAGTAATATTTATTGCAAAAAGGATTGGATTTAAGCTAAACAATATAATAACTTGGTATAAGATAAATGCTATGCCAAATGTCACCAAGCGAACCTTTACTCATTCTACTGAATATGTCTGTTGGTTTGTAAAAGCTAGTCATTGGAAATTTAATTATGAAAAAATCAAAGATTTTAACCCTCATAAAACAAAAGATGGAAAACCAAAACAATTGAGAGATTTTGTTGATTTTATTGAGTTACCTATAGTTCAAGGTAAAGAACGAATAAAAGGACAAAATGGTAGAGCGATACATCCTACACAAAAACCCGAGAAGCTGATAGAGTTAATTTTAATAGCCTCCTCGGATGAGGGAGATTTAATCCTGGATCCTTTTTTTGGAACAGGCACTACTGGTGTTGTTGCCTCTCGTTTAAAAAGAAAATGGATTGGTATTGAAATAAACGAAAAATATTTCGAAATTGCTTACCAAAGGATATTTGGAAAAGGAGGAATTAAAAATGTCTTATATTAAATTATTTAAAGGAGATGCTATAGAAATACTTAAACAGCTGGAATCCAAGAGTGTAGATTTAATTTTTGCTGACCCTCCTTATAATCTTTCAAGTGAGAATTATCTTACTTGTAAAAGTGGGAAGAGAGCAAAATGCAATAAAGGTTCATGGGATCAAATAAAAAATATCCATGAATTTAATAAGAAATGGATTGAAGAATGTGCAAGAGTTTTAAAAGATGAGGGAACAATCTGGATTTCGGGAACTTTACATAATCACCCGTCTATCGGTGTAATTTTAAAGCAATTAGACCTTTGGATAATAAATGATATTATCTGGTTTAAACCAAATGCACCACCGTTAATTCAAAGAAATCGTTTCGTACCTTCTACAGAATTGATATGGGTAGCTAGTAAATCAAAGAAGTATTATTTTAATTATGAAATGGCAGTGAAGTTAAATAATGGAAAACAAATGCGAAATTTATGGGAGATACCTGCTCAAAGGCATAAAACACAACATCCTACAGAAAAACCCGAAAAACTTTTGGAAAGAGTAATTTTGATTGGGAGTAAGGAAGGAGATACTATTCTTGATCCTTTTATGGGTTCTGGTACAACAGGAGTTGTGGCTAAACGCTTTAATAGAAATTTTATAGGAATTGAAATTGATGAAAAATACTTTGAAATTGCACAAAAAAGAATTGAAGGAACTCCAACCGAACAAAGTTTAATTGAATTTTTTGAAACACCACCACGAAAAGCTACATTGCAAGAATTATAATAAAATAATATTCAAAA
>JBAMLT010000192.1:0-96764 GCA_039793425.1 Caldisericota bacterium | reverse complement strand
AGGAATATCTTGAAAAACTAGCTCCAAAATACCCCAATAAAAAATTCTTCACATATGATACTTCTGTTGATTATACAAAAGGAAATCTTGGAAATGTTTATTCGATTCTATATAAGCAGAATGAGTCATCATTTCTTGTTGGTGCTCTTGCTGCTTTAATAACAAAATCAAATATGCCACTTGCAAATCCACAAAAAGTGATCGGCTTTTTAGGTGGAATGGACATTCCCGTTATAAATGATTTTAAAGTTGGATATATTCAAGGTGCTAAATATATTGATCCAGAAGTTCAAGTGCTTGTATCTTATGCTGGTTCATTCTCTGACCCTGCAAAAGGTAAAGAGTTAGTTCTTGCTCAATATAATCAAGGCGCAGATATAGTATTTAATGTTGCAGGTGAAACAGGACTTGGCCTTCTTGATGCTGCAAAAGAAATGAAAAAATATGCAATAGGTGTTGATTCAGATCAATATATAATGTTTAAAGATAGTGATCCAGAAAAGGCATCATACATTGTTACCTCAATGATGAAAAATGTCGATAAGTCAATTTATAGAGCAATTAAACTTCATATTGAAGGTAAGTTGCCATATGGAAAGGCTGAAGCACTTGGAATAAAAGAAGATGGAGTTGGTGTTGCAGATAATGAAAATTATACAAAACTTGTTCCAGAGGAATTCAGAAATAAAATAAAAGAATTAGAACAAAAAATTCTTAATGGTGAAATTGTAGTTGAAACTGCATTTGGGTCTTAATAAAAAAGGGGAGGAACTTCTCCCCTTTTTGGAGGTAAGATGGGTGTAATACTTTCTGTAAAAAATATTGTTAAAGTTTATCCAAATGGAGTTGTTGCAAACAAAGGTGTCTCTCTTGATGTTGAAGAGGGAACAATTCACGCTATCGTTGGTGAAAATGGGGCAGGTAAAACAACATTAATGAAAATTGTTTTTGGAATAGAGGAAGCACAGGAGGGACAAATATTTTTTAAAGGAAAAAGAATAAAAATAAAAAATCCTTATGATGCAATAAAAAATGGAATTGGTATGGTTCACCAACATTTTATGCTTGCACAGGATTTGACTGTTTATGAAAACCTTCTTCTTGGAATAGAACCAAAAAGAGGTATTTTTTTAAATACAAAAGAAGCAATAGAAATTACAAAAAAGGTTTCTAATGATTATGGACTTTCAGTTCCATTTGATAAGAAAATAAAAGACCTTCCAATTGGTTTAAGGCAGAGGGTAGAAATATTAAAAGCACTTATAAGAAATGCAGAACTTTTAATACTTGATGAACCTACCTCTGTTTTAACTCCACAAGAAACTGAAGTTTTATTTAATACTCTTAAAACATTAAAAAAATCTGGCAAAACAATAATTTTTATATCTCATAAATTAAAAGAGGTTCTTGAAATTGCTGATAAAGTAACAATTATGAGAGATGGTAAGATAGTTGTAACTAAAGATGCAAAAGAATTGAATGAACATGAAATAGCATATTTAATGGTAGGAAGAGAGATAAGTTTTGAAAGAATTCCTCCGAATGATAAACAGGGCGAAGTTATTTTTGAAGCACAAAATATATCTTTTATAAATGAGGATAATGTAAAAGTTTTAAAAGGTGTATCTTTTAAATTAAAATCTTATGAAATATTGGGTTTATGTGGAATTGAAGGAAATGGTCAGACTGAACTTGTTGAAATTTTAACAGGATTAAGGAGACCATTAACAGGGAAAATTTTACTTAAAGATAAAGAAATAACAAATCTTTTACCAAGAGAGATAAGAGAAAAAAGAGTATCTCATATACCCGAAGATAGAATGAAAGATGGTGTTGCTGATAGAGCAACTGTTGAAGAAAATATAATAGTTGATAGATATTATAAAAAAAGTTTTTCTGGTAGATTGCTTTTAAAAGAAAAAGAAATAGAAAATCATAGCAATGAATTGATAAGAAAATTTAATATTTTAACCATCTCTTCAAAAAATCCTGTTAGTTCATTATCAGGTGGAAACATACAGAAAGTTGTTGTAGCAAGAGAACTTTCTTCTAATCCTTTAATAATAATTGCTGATCAACCAACAAGAGGAATCGATGTTGGTTCAGAAGAACTTGTTCATAATCTATTAAAAGATGCAAGAGATAATGGTGCTGGAATTTTTCTTGTCTCTGCAGATTTAGATGAAATTCTAAAACTTTCAACAAGAATTCTTGTTATTTATAATGGTGAAATTGTTAAAGAGTTTATAAATCATGAAGGTTTAACAGGTAGAGATTTGGGTCCTTATATGCTTGGTTTAAAGAAGGAGAAAGATAATGGATAAATATATTTTAAAATATTTTAATCTTATAAGAACTATAATTGCTATTCTAATTGGCGTATTTATTTGTATATTGATTATTTTCATAATAAGCAAGGATCCTCAAAATGGTTTAAGATACTTTTTTTTAGGTCCATTCAGTTCAGCAGGCAGGATAGGTAATGTCATTGAAATGGCTTCACCAATAATCTTATGCGGACTTGCAATATCAATTCCTTTTCAAGCAGAACAATTTAATGTTGGAGCAGAGGGGGCGCTTTTTATTGCAGCAGCTGTTACAACAGGTTTTGGTGTTTCAACAAGTTTTCCAAAAATAATTCATATACCTCTTATGGTTCTTGTTGCTGGTGGAGTTGGTGCAATTTGGGGATTTATTCCTGGTATTTTAAAAGCAAAGTGGAAAGCAAATGAACTTGTTATAACGCTCATGATGAATTATGTTGCACTTTATTTAAGTTTATACATAATAAATTTTCACTTTAGAGATAAAAAGGCAGGTTTTCTTGTTTCTTATCAACTTCCAAAAACAGCATGGTTTGATCAGTTTATCAAAAACACAAGGATTCATTATGGAGTTCTTCTAACTATTGTATTCATAATTTTGGTTTATATTTTACTTTATAAAACAAAACTTGGTTATGAGATAAGAATGACAGGGATGAATATAAATTTTGCAAAATATGGAGGAATAAATACTTTTAAAGTTATTGTTTTATCTCAAGTGATTGGTGGTTTTATTGCAGGAATAGCTGGAATTAGCGAGGTTATGGGAATTCATAGAAGATTTAACTGGCAAGGAACACCAGGCTATGGATGGGATGGTGTTGTAGTTGCTATCATTGGTAGAAATCATCCAATACTTCTTGCTTTTGCTTCAATTTTTATAGCATACCTAAGAGTTAGTGGTCAGGTTTTAAATTTAATGACAGATGTTCCTTCAGAAATAGTTACAATTTTTGAATCAATAATTATTCTTCTTATAACTGCAGAAGCATTCTTAACACAATGGAAATATAAAATCACACTTAGAGAAGCAGAAAAAAGGGAGGTAAAAATTGAACCCGCTTCTTAAAAGTATATTAAGCCCATCTTTTGGTTTTGCAATTTTAAGAGTTATGACACCAATTCTTTTTGCATCTATTGGTGTTGCATTTTCTGCTCTTGCTGGATCAATCAATATATCTCTTGAAGGAACAATGCTTATCTCTGCATTTTTTGGTGTAATTGTAAGTGCCTTTACAAAAAGTTTGACTCTTGGATTAATTTCTGGAATTCTCGCTGGAATAGGGCTTGCATCAATTCTTGCATATTTCCACCTTAAACTTAAGGCAGATATTATTTTGGCAGCAATTGCATTGAATATGTTTGCATCGGGATTTACGATATTTCTTTTATATATATTTGCAAAAGATAAAGGGACATCAAGTTCTTTAAAAAGTTTGGTTTTTCCTTCAATTCAAATTCCAATTTTAAAAGATATACCAATCTTAGGTGAGATTTTTAGTGGTCATAATATTTTGACATATTTGGCTCTTTTATCTATCTTAATATTTTTCATAATCATTTTTAAAACACCTTTGGGTTTAAGAATAAGAGCAGTTGGACAAAATCCAGATGCAGCAAGTTCGGTCGGAATTAATGTTAATAAGATAAAATTTTATGCTCTTATACTTTCAGGTATTTTTGGAGCACTTGGAGGCCTTTATCTTTCGATGGGATATGTTAGTTGGTTTGCAAGAGATATGACAGCGGGAAGAGGTTTTATAGCGATTGCTGCTTCAAATTTGGGAGCACACTTACCTTTAGGTGTTTTTCTTGCTTCAATTCTTTTTGGAATATTAAATACGATTGCAATTTATCTTGCTTCATTACAGGTACCTTCTGAATTTATTCAGATGATTCCATACATAGCAACTATAATAACCTTAACTATATATTCTATACAGGCATCAAGGAAAAAAAGAAAATTATAAAAGAGGAGTGCTTATGAAAAAAATAATACTTGATTGCGATCCAGGGCATGATGATATGATTGCAATTATGCTCGCTTATATTCAAAAAGAAATCGATCTTCTTGGAATAACAACAGTTGCAGGAAATCAAACTGGAGAAAAAACTTTTGAAAATGCATTAAAAGTTTTAACATTAATTAATGCTTTTGATTTAAAAGTTGCAAGAGGTTTTGATAAACCAATTTTAAGAGAACTTATTACTGCACCAAAAATTCATGGAATTTCAGGACTTGATGGAGCAAATTTACCAAAGCCAAATGTTGAACCATTAAAAATTCATGCAGTTGATTTTATAATTGAAACTCTTCTTGAATCTAATGAAAAAATATATCTTGTCCCAACTGGACCATTAACAAACATTGCAGTTTCTTTGATAAAAGAATCAAAAATAAAAGAGAAAATTGAAAAAATTGTTTTAATGGGTGGTGCAATTTATGATTCAAACATAACACCTGCAGCAGAATTTAATATTTTTGTAGATCCAGAGGCTGCAAAAATTGTTTTTTGTTCTGGTATTCCAATTGTTATGGTTGGTCTTGATGTTACAAATAAAGCACTTTTAACTTTTGATGATATTGAAAAAATAGAGAAGATGAATGGAAAAATATCAAGTGTTGTAGGTCCTCTTTTAAGATTTTTTGCCAATGCAAATAAAGATTTTTTTGGTTTTAATGGAGCACCAATTCATGATGCTTTAACAATTGCATATCTTATTGATGAAACTATTTTAACTTTAAAAGATTATTTTGTTGATATAGAAATTCAGGGAGAACTTACAAGAGGTAGAACTGTTGTTGATATTTATGGAGTGTTAAATAAAAAACCAAATGCGAAAGTTGCAGTTGACCTTGATATAAGAAAATTTAAAAATATGATTTTTGAAATGTTATATAAACTTGATATGTAAAATTTTTTCAGGAGGGATATATTGCTTATAAAAAATACAACAATAATAAATTTTAAAGATCTATCTATAAATAAAGATTTAGATATATTAATCGAGGGAAATAAAATAAAAAAAATCGGGGAAAATTTAGAGGATAATAAAGACATAATCGATGGAAAAGATTTTTATATTCTTCCTGGATTAATTAATACTCACTCTCATGTTGCAATGACCTTAATTAGAGGATCTGCTGAAGATGTAAATTCAAATGATTGGTTTAACAAATATATTTGGATTTATGAAAAAAATTTAAAACCAGAATTTGTTTATTTTGGAACTTTACTTGGTGCTGCTGAAATGCTACTTTCTGGAGTTACAACTATCTTTGACCACTATTTTTATATGGATGAGGCTTATAAAGCATATTTTAATTCTGGAATGAGGGCAGATCTTTCATGGGCTCTTTTTGGAGTTGGAGAGGGTGAAAAGGAAAATTTCAAAAAAGCAATAAAATTTATTGAAAAATATAATGGTCGAAACGATAGATTAACAATATCTCTTGGTCCTCACTCTCCTTATGTTTGTCCAGAAGATTTTTTAAGAAAATTTAAAGAGTTAAGTGAGAATCTTAAATTAAAAATACACATTCATGCTTCAGAAATGGAGTGGCAAGTTGAAAAAAGTTTAAAAGAAAAGAATAAAACTCCTATAAAATATCTTTATGATCTTGGTCTTATAAAAGAAAATACAATAATTGCCCATGCTTATAGAGCAAGAGATGAAGATTTAAAAATTATAAAAGAAGAAAATGCTTTTGTTGCACATGCTGCTAAAACTTTTATGAAATTTGGTGATTCATCTGATATCTTATTTAGATTACTTAAAGAAAAAGTGAGAACTGGTTTTGCAACAGATGGTGTTGTCTCAAATAACACTTTATCTATATTTGAATCTGGAAGAATGGCAGCACTAAATGCAAAAGTTTCAAAACAAAATGCAGAAATTGCAAGAATAGAGGAGCTCGTCCCTCTTTTTTCTTCAGGTGGTTCTCTTTTAAATCATATAAAACTTGGAGAGATAAAAGAAGGTTTTGTTGCAGATTTAATTCTTGTTAATAAAAATTCTCCTTCTTTAAATCCAGAGATAAACATCTTTGCAAATCTACTCTATTCAATTTCAGAAAGAGATATAGACACTGTAATTGTCGATGGAAAAGTTGTTGTAAAAGGAGGAAAACTACTCACAATTGACCTTCCATATTTAATTAAAGAGGTTAATAAAATTAAAGATAAGATGTTGGTAAGAAGCGAAAAACCTATGCAAAAGTTTGGAGATTAAAAATGGCTGAACCACATATAAAATGTGAAAAAGAAGATATTTCAGAAAAAATAATTCTTGTTGGAAATCCTGATAGAGCAAAGAGAATAAATTCTTTCTTTTTAAAAGATAGTAAACTTGTTAATGAATATAGATGTTTACTTACATATACTGGTTTTTATAAAAATGAGAGAATAACAGTTGCAACAACTGGAATGGGTTCACCTTCTACCGCAATAGTTTTAGAAGAATTAATTAAACTTGGCGGAAAAATTTTTATAAGAGTTGGAAGTGCAGGAGGATTAAATCCTTTGATTCAAACAGGAGATATGGTTATAGCAACAGCAGCAATAAGAGATGATGGCACATCCTTAAAATATTTACCAATTGAATTTCCAGCAGTTCCAGATTTTGATCTCACAAATCAATTAATTAGAAAAGCAAAAGAAAATTTTGAAAAAGTTTTATATGGAATAGTTATCTCTTCAGATGGATTTTATGTTGGTTATGATGATAAAACTATGAAAAAATTTGTTGAATCAAATGTTCAAGCAGTTGAAATGGAAAGTGGAATTGTTTTTATCGTTTCACAAAGAAGAAAAGTTAAGGCAAGCGCAATTTTTGTAATTGATGGGAATATAACTCTTGGTAAGATGAAAGAGAAAGGGAAAGAAAAAGAGTTTAATGAAGGTGAATATATTGCATCAAAAATTGCTCTTGATTGTTTAGAGGAATATAAATAAGAAAAGGAGGAATAGATTGAAAAAAGTTTTGGAAAGATTTTTAAATTATGTAAAATTTGACACTCAATCAAAAGAAGAAAGCACAACTTACCCTTCAACTGAAAATCAAAGAGTTTTTGCAGAATATTTAAAAAATGAGTTGCTCTCAATTGGAATGAAAGATGTTGAAGTTGATGAATATTCATATGTTTTTGCAACTCTTCCATCAAATGTTGATAAAGATGTACCCTCGCTTGGTTTTATGGCTCATATGGATACAGCACCAAATATGAGTGGTAAAAATGTTAACCCAAAAGTTATAGAAAATTATGATGGAAAAGATATAATTTTGAATGAAAAAGAGAATATAGTTTTATCTCCTAAGTACTATCCTGAAATTTTAAAATTTGTTGGTGATTCAATTGTTGTGACAGATGGAACAACACTTCTTGGTGCAGATGATAAAGGAGGAATTGCTGAAATTATAACTGCAATGGAATATTTAATAAATCACCCAGAAATTAAACATGGAAAGATAAAAGTTTGTTTTACACCTGATGAAGAAATTGGAAAAGGAGTTCAACATTTAGACCCCAATAAATTTGGAGCAAAATTCGCATATACAATTGATGGAGGAGAAGTTGGCGAACTTCAATTTGAAAATTTCAATGCAGCAAAAGCAATTATTGATATTCATGGTGTTGATATTCATCCAAAAGAAGCAAAGGGTAAAATGAAAAACTCAGTTCTTATTGCAAATGAACTTATAAATATGCTTCCACCACAAGAAAGGCCCGAACATACAGAGGGATATGAAGGATTCTTTCATCTTATTTCTTTTAATGGAACTGTTGAAAAAACTTCTCTTTACTTTATCATAAGAGATTTCTTTAAAGATAGTTTCAATAAAAGAAAAGTGTTAATGACAAAAATTTCTGAATTATTAAATTATAGATATGGAGATGGAACTATTGATCTAAAAATTGAAGATACTTATTATAACATGAGAGAAATAGTTGAACCACATATAGAACTTATTGAAATAGCAAAGCGCTCTATGGAAGAAGTTGGTGTTACCCCAAAAATAATACCAATTAGAGGTGGAACTGATGGAGCAAGACTTTCCTTTAAAGGAATTCCAACTCCAAACATAGGTGTTGGTGGTTTTAACTATCATGGAAGATATGAATATATTTCAGTTTCATCTTTAGAAAAAGTCTCTGAAATTATTATTAAAATTTGTGAAAACTTTACAAATTTCTATAAAAAGTAAATAATTATTAACTGAAAACTTTAAATTATATTTTTAAACTGATAATATTTATTATGTAATTTTATATGGTGGAGCAGACGGGATTTGAACCCGTGACCTCCTGAGTGCAAATCAGGCGTTCTCCCGCTGAACTACTGCCCCAAAAAATCTTTTAATATTATATCACATTTTTTCTTTTTCTAAAATTAATCTTACAAATATCAAACTAACAAAACTAATACTAATTAAAATATTTAAAATAGTTAAAATCTTAGCAACTGGATTAATTGGTTATTATATTCCCATATCCCACTGTTGTAATTATCTTATAATTAAATAAGCATTTTAATCTTTCGGATAAATTATCGTTACTTTTCCTGTATTACCATCCCAGAGAACTTCACATCCTAAATTTTCAGCAACAAATCTAATTGGAAGCATAGTTCTTCCATAGATAATTATTGGTTTTACATTATGATTATTTTCATCTATCCACTTAGTTTTTCCATTTACTTTTGCCTCTGGATTATCTATCCAGAGTTCGATTAAATCTTCCTTAAATGAAATTGTAACTTTTCTTTGAGTCCCGTCCCAGTTTATTTTACCACCAAGTTCTTCAACAATTGCTCTTATTGGAAGAAGAGTTCTTCCCCAAGAACTAATAATAACAGGGACTGTTCCTCTTCCTGCGTCTATCTCTTTATAAATTCCATTTACACTCATCATCGGATTTCCAATCCAAAGTAAAATTATTGTTTTTTCTATAGATGGGGGTGGTGGAGGTGTCTCGCTATCTTCAAAAGCATAAAGATCACTTCCTGAACCTACATATATTGTACTATTTGAACCAATTGCAACAGAAGAGTAGTAAATCTTCTTTTTTAGGTCAAGTTCCCATTTTAGGGTTCCATCTGGTTTTATTGCATAAAGATAACCAGATTCGTCTCCAATATAAATTACTCCATTTCCATCGATTGCAGGAGATGAACTAACATAATATCATGTTTTATATGTCCATTTAACAATACCATTTGGATTAATTGCAACAACTCCTTTATTTATAACACCCACATAAATTGTTCCATCAAATCCAATTGCTGCAGTTGAACTTATTGGTGAATTACTTCCAAAATCAATTTCCCATTTTTTTGTTCCATCTCTATTTAAAGCATAAAATTTTTGATCCGTTGAACCAATATAAATTGTTCCATCCTCTCCAATGGTTGGTGATGCATTTATATAATTCCCTGTTGGGAAAACCCACCTTTTGGTTCCATTTGGGTTTACTGCATGAAGTTTTCTATCTTTTGATCCAATATATAGATTGTTCCATCAGGTGATACAGCAGGAGAAGACCTAAAAGTAGAATATCCTAACTAATATTCCCACTTTTTATTTCCATTTTTATCAAGTGCATATAGATATTTTCCTCCAACAACATAAATAGTTCCATCAAAAGAAATTGTTGTAGAAGATTCTGCCATCCCACCTGTTTTAAATGTCCATTTTAAAGTCCCATTAGGATTAATTGCATAAATTGTTTCTCCTCTTCCAAAATAAATTGTTCCATCTATATCAACTGCTGGAGAAGATACAGATGGTGTATCGCCTGGTCTTTTAAAGAACCACTTTTTTGTTCCATTTGGATTTATTGCATAGAGTTTCGAATCAGAAGATACAATATAAATTGTTCCATCAGATCCAATTACTGGA
The DNA here is from genome assembly GCA_039793425.1 of Caldisericota bacterium. Classification (GTDB taxonomy): domain Bacteria; phylum Caldisericota; class Caldisericia; order B22-G15; family B22-G15; genus JAAYUH01. Next base: position 86,541 of record JBAMLT010000192.1, on the reverse strand, counting down.
GAAGTATAAATTGCATTTCCTGTTGAAAATCTAAATTTCTCTTTTGGATTTTCAGGACCCAAAAGATTTGTTCTTCCATTGTGATAAATATCATGCATAAACATTGGCCATGGAGATTCTGCCTAATCTTTTGAACTTACACTAAAAATAGTCGAATTAAAATAGAAAATTACTGATAGTAGAATCATCAAAAAAAATAATCTTCCTCATTTTCACCTCCTAAATTTTTCATAAATTTTTATATCATTATAATCTATTATGATAAAATTTTAAATATGAGTAAAGTTGTAATAAAAATAGGGACAAACTGTCTTACTCATTCTGAAACAGGCATACCTGAACCTGAAGTTCTTGGTAGTCTAACAAAGGGAATCTATTATCTTATAAATAAAGGTTATAAGCCAGTAATAGTTACATCTGGCGCAATTGGTCTTGGATTAAAAGCGTTAGGTCTAAATAAAAGACCTAAATCTATAATTCTAAAACAAGCATCAGCCTCAATTGGTCAAAGCATTTTAATGAATATTTATAACCAATTTTTTTCTCTTTTTCATATTAATATTGCTCAAATACTTTTAACAAGAGAGGATATAAATGATAGAGAAAGATATCTTAATATTAGAAATACATTTGAGACACTTCTTACTAAAAATATTGTTCCAATTGTTAATGAAAATGATGTAGTTTCGGTTGATGAAATAAAGTTTGGAGATAATGACACTCTTTCTGCAATTGTTTCAACAATAATTGACGCAGATATTTTAATTATATTAACAACTACAGATGGTGTTTATGATAGAGATCCTCTAATACATAAAAATGCAAAGAGAATAAAAATTGTTGAAAAAATAAATGATGAATTTTATAAATTTATTGAAAATTCGAAAACTTCACTTGGAACTGGAGGAATGGAAACAAAAATCAATGCAGCAAAAATTGCAACAGATGTTGGCGTGAAAACAATAATTGGAAGTGGTTTAAATCCATTTCAAACAATTAAAAATATTTTTGAAGGAAAAGATGTAGGGACAACCTTTTTACCTTCAGAAAAACATCTTGATTCAAGAAAAAGATGGATATTATATGCTTTAAAGCCAAAAGGAGAGATAAAGATAGATAAAGGTGCAGAAGATGCTATAGTTTTTAAAGGGAAAAGTTTATTGATTCCAGGTGTTATTGATATAAAAGGAGATTTTAATGAAAAAGAGCCAGTTATAATTTTAAATGTAAAAAACAAAAAAATTGGCCAGGGTTTAACAAATTTTTCTTCAATAACATTAAGAAATTTAATAACCAATAAACAAAAAAATACAAAGTTAAAAGAAGTTATACATAGAGATAATTTATCACTTTACAAAAATTTATAAATTTTGGAGGAAAATATGGAATTAGAAGAACTTAAGTGGAAGAAAAAAAATGTTTGGGAAGTTTACTCAGAAGAAGAGATTGAAAAGTTTTCAAAGATTTACTCTAATTTTTTATCAGAAGCAAAAACAGAAAGAGAAATTGTGTTAAAAGGAGAAGAGATTCTTAAAGAAAAAGGATTTATTAATGTTGATGAAGGAGTTAAGCAAGATAAATTATATAAAAAAATAAAAAACAAATCTCTTCTAATTATAAAAAAGGGTAAAAAAACTATAAATGATGGTTTTAATCTTATTACTGCACATGTAGATTCGCCAAGAATAGATATAAAACAGAATCCTTTGTATGAAGATACAGGTTTAGTTTTTTTGGATACACATTATTATGGAGGAATCAAAAAATATCAATGGGTTTCAATTCCACTATCTTTAAGAGGTGTGATAATAGATAAAAATGGAAAGGCAATAAACGTAGATTCTGAAAAGGATAATATTATTTTTTCAATAACCGATCTTCTTCCACACCTTGCAAGAAAGCAATATGAAAAAAAATTATCTGAAGCAATTGAAGGCGAAAACCTTAATGTTTTAATTGGCTCAAAACCTGAAAAAGATGCAAAAGAAGAAAAAGTAAAAAATTTCATCTTGAAATATTTAAATGAAAAATATGGAATTATTGAAGAGGATTTCATATCAAGTGAATTAACTCTTGTTCCTTATGGGAGGGCTTTAGATGCTGGTTTTGATAAAAGTATGATTTTAGGTTATGGACATGACGATAGATCATGTGCTTTAACAGCTTTTTATGCAATTTTAGATTCAGAACCTTCTGAAAGATGGAGTTTGGTTTATTTAATTGATAAAGAAGAGATTGGTTCTGAAGGAAATACATCTGCACAATCAATTATATTTGATGAAGTACTGTTAAATTTTGTAAATGATTATAAAGAATTGATAAGTGTATATACAAAATCATCAGTATTATCAGGAGATGTAAATGCAGGTTTTGACCCAAATTATAAGGAGGTTTTTGAACCAAAAAATGCAGCATATATAAATAATGGTGTAGTCATGACAAAATTTACAGGAAGAGGTGGTAAATACGAATCAAATGATGCATCAGCAGAATTTGTAGGAAAAGTTAGGAATCTTTTTAATGAAAATAATGTAGTTTGGCAGACAGCAGAACTTGGGAGAGTTGATGAAGGTGGAGGAGGAACAGTTGCCCTCTTTTTCGCAAGAAAAGGTATGGATGTAGTAGATATGGGACCAGCAGTTCTTTCTATGCATGCTCCATTTGAGATAATTTCAAAAGGAGACCTTTATTCAACTTATCATGCATATAAGATTTTTTTGGAGAGATTTAAATAATGGAAATAGGAATAATTGGGCTTCCAAATTCAGGAAAATCAACTCTTTTTAAAGCATTAACAGGTAATGATATTCTTATTGATCTTTTTCCTTTTTCTACTGTTAATCCAAATATAGGTGTTGTTGAAGTACCAGATGAAAGGATAAAAAAAATTAGTGAATATATTAAACCTAAAGAGATTATTTATGCAACAATAAAATTTATAGATCTTGCAGGTCTTGTAAAAGGAGCAAGTAAAGGAGAGGGACTTGGAAACAAGTTCCTCTCTGAAACAAGAAGGGGAGATGGTCTTCTTGAAGTGGTAAGATGCTTTGAAGATGATAGAGTTCCTCATATAGAAGGAAAGTTGGATCCAATTAATGATATAGAAATAATACATCTTGAAATTACAATTTCAGATTTTGAAATAGTTCAAAAAAATTTAGAAAAAGTTGAGCATTCTTATAAATCAGGAATAAAAGAACTTAAAAATGAATTTGAAGCATTAACATTTGCAAAGGAAAATTTAAGTAAGGGAATTTGGTTAAATGAAGTTAAATACCCAAAAGAGTTTTCAGAAATATATAAAAAATATAATCTTTTAACAATAAAACCTCTATTTATAATTGCTAATGTAAATGAAGAATATTTTATTGGTGAATAGTAAGAATATTTAAAAAAATTTATTGAATATTGTAATAATAAAAATTATAAATTTATGATTGCTTCTTTAAAATTAGAACTTGAAATTAAAAATTTAACTGATTCTGAAAGAGAAAATTTTTTAAAAGAAATAAATTTAAAAGAAACAATTTTGAATAAGATTATAAGAGAGTCATATAACACTCTTGATTTGATAACCTTCTTTACTTATGCTAATGATATTCTTGAAGCACATCCAATAAAAAGAGGTACATTAGCACCACAAGCAGCAGGAAAAATTCATACAGATTTTGAAAAAGGATTTATAAAAGCAGAAGTTTTTAATTTTCAAGATCTTTTAAGAGTTCAATCTATTCATGAATTAAAAGAAAAAGGGTTAATAAAAATTGAGGGAAGAGAATATGAAATTAAAGATGGAGATCTAGTTTATTTTAAATTTAATATTTAAATTTATTTTTTACAATTTTCACAAATACCATAAATTTCAATAATATAAAAAAGGGGATCTATTAATTTTAAACTCTCTTTAATATCAAGCATTTCAAATAATTTATGTATTTCAGGTGCTTTAATCTCTTTTATCTTTCCACATTGAGTACATATAAGATGAACATGTGGTTCTTTAAAAATTTCATAACTCATATGCCTTTTTGAAAAAGATGTTCTTTTTACGACCCCCATTTTTTCAAGAACCGATAAAGTTCTATAGATTGTTGTTAAACTGACCCCCTTTGTTTTCAATTTATCATAAATATCCTGAGCAGAGAAATGTTTACCCTTATTTTTTAGAAGAAAATCAAATACTTCTTTTCTTCCTTTAGTTCTTCTTAGACCTGAATCATAAAGAATTTTTTCTATCAATTAATTTTTAAATCCTCCTTTAAAAACTTATTAAATAAATAAATTGTATTGTACACCAATTTTTTTCTGATTTCTTCTCTATTTCCTTTAATATTAAAAATTTTTGTTAGATTTGTGTTTTTAGATAAAATTGTGAGAAAAATCAAACCAATTTCTTTATTTTCAGAAGGAACAGGACCTAAATTTCCAGTAATTGATATTCCATAATCAGTTGAAAATTTATTCTTTACATTTTTTGCCATATCAATTGAGACTTCTTTGCTAACAGCACCATAATTTTTAATATTATTCTCATTAACATTCAAAATTTCTTCTTTAATTTCATCAGTATAAGTAACTATTGAACCTTTAAAAAAATTTGATGAACCAGGTAAAAAGGTAAAAAAATATGAAAGATAACCACCTGAACAGGATTCGGCAATACTTACAGTCTTTTTATTTTTTATCAATAACTTTTTAATATCAATTAAATTTTTTATTAGAATCTTATAACTCAAAGAAACCTTTTGAGATTTCACTACCAAGTTTTGCATTACTTAAAATCAAAGATTTATTTGCTTTTATTGTTTTTCCCTTTGATTTTTTATGAATGTTATTTAAAAGAAAAGGAGTTACATCTTTACCTATTATTTTTTTCTTTTTCAATTCTTTTTCAACCTCTTCCATAATTTTTTCAAACTCATATTTGTCTATCTCATCTTCTTTTGGTATCGGGTTCACAATTAATACAGAGGAATCGCTGAAATATTCCCAGTGATGAAGAAAATCGACAAGTTTATTTAAATCATAAAAGTAATAATTTAAATTGATATCTGTTTCTCTAAAATAAAAACCTGGTAGTTTATCTGTATTATATCCAATAACAATAACCCCGAGAGTTTCTAAAAGTTCCCAAGTTTTTTTAATATCAAGTATCGATTTGAATCCTGAAGTTATAACTACTGTTTTATATTTTGAAAGTGCAGTTAAATCAGATGAAATATCAAATGTAGTCTCAAAATCTCTATGAATTCCACCAAGACCTCCTGATGCAAGAAATTTTAATCCGAGATGATTCATTACAAAAAGCATTCCAGAAATGGTTAAAGCACCACTTTTTCCAGTAGATAAAACATAAGGAATATCTCTCATATTAACCTTAATAATTTCCTTACTTTTAGCAAAAAAATCAAAATCATCATCTTTAATACCAATTAGAATCTTTCCATTTTTAATGCCTATAGTTAGAGGTACAATATTATTTTTTCTTGTTATATCTTCTGCCATTTTTGCAATTTTTAAATTTTCAGGATAAGGTAACCCAAAAGAAATTAGTGTAGTTTCAAAACACAAATGAGGATAACAAGAACCCTTGAACTCATCTGAAAAGATAAAAGTTTCTTTATTATAATTTTTCGCCCTTTTCATATGGAACACCATCAGCAGCAGGAGGAGTTGCTTTTCCAACAAATCCTGCAAGAATCAATATTGTTAGAAAATATGGGAGAGCAAGGAAAAATCCTCTCGGAATTATTTTTAAAACTTGAGGAGCATAAGTTTGAATAAATATTTGAACAACATTAGCAAGAGTGAAAAATAGGGCTGCTAAAAGTGTACCAAGAGGCTTCCATTTTCCAAATATCATAGCAGCAAGAGCAATAAATCCTAAACCTGCAGGCATATGGTTATCAAATAGATCAAGTTGTCCAATTGACATTGATGCACCTGCAAGTGCTGCGAATACCCCAGACATTATTACTGCGAAATATCTTACCTTGTAAACATCAACACCAAGGGTATCTGCTGCTTTTGGATGTTCTCCAACTGCTCTATGTCTTAATCCCCAATGGGTATGATATAGATAAAAATGTACCACAAATGGGAGAATTAGAGCAAGCCATACAAAAACATTCATAACCCTAAACAATTCTCCTACTATCGGAATTTTAGCAAGTATAGGTATAAATGGTTTTCCCATAAAAGAGTTAACTGAAGGTGAATGACCTGTTGTATTGAAATATCTTTCGAGAAAGAAAGTCATACCGCCAAGAGCAAAAACATTTATGGCAACAGCCGATACAATTTGATTTCCTTTTAATGATATAGATATATATCCATGGAGTAATCCTGCTAATATTCCAATAATAATTGCAAGTAATATTCCAACCCAGGGATTTCCAGCAAGTGGGTCTCTACCACCAAGAATTGGATCAATTTTATTTGAGGAAATATAAGCACCAAAAACTGCAAAAAATCCACCCATTCTCATCATACCTTCAAGAGCAATATTAGTCACTCCAGCATTTTCACTGATAACTCCACCCAATCCAGCAATTATAATTGGTGTTGCGAATTGAAGCATTGATGAAAGAAAAGATATTATTATTTTAATAACTTCCATCATGTGCCTCCCTGGGCTTCACTACCCTTTTTTCTCCAATCAAGAAAAGAAGATATTTTATTCCTGTCTGTCCTGCAACAAAAATTGTTGCAACACCTTGAATTATATCAGCAAAAGTTTTATGAATTCCTATTAATTGCATTCCAGTTGCACCTGCTCTTAGAAGACCAAAAAATATTGCAGCAATAAATGTACCAACAGGAGTTGTATTACCTATTAAAGACATGGTTATACCATCAAATCCATAACCAGGTCTAAAAACGCCGGGGTATCTACCTTCAGTTCCTAAAATCATACATGCTCCACTTATTCCAGAAAGTGCACCTGCTATAAACATCGACACTATCATTGTTTTTGAAGTATTAATACCTGCATATTTTGCTGCATCTATATTTAGTCCAGTAGCCTTAATTTCATATCCGAGAACTGTTTTATTTATTATTATATAAATTACTATTACTGCAATAATTGCAATAAAAATTGAAGAGTTAAGTCTTGTTCCAGCAAATAAGGGCTTTAACCTTGAGGAATCAGAAATATATGGAGTTCCTGCAAGAACAGCCTGAGGGTTATATCTTAAAATATTGAAAGGTCCAACTACAATCCAGTTTTCTACAAGATGTATAGCAATCCAGTTTAACATTATTGTTGTGATAACTTCATGTACTCCTCTTTTTATTTTTAGCCATGCAGCAAATGCACCATATAAACCAGAGGTAACGCCGACTATTATAAGAATTAATGGGATACCTATTATTGGAGGTAAATTAAATTTAAAACCAAAATATGCAGCAACTATTGCTCCAACTATAAATTGTCCTTCTGCTCCAATATTAAATAGTCCAGCCTTAAATGCAACAGTAACTGAGAGTCCTGTTAATGTTAATATTGCTCCTTTAAGTATTCCTTCGCCTGCCTGCTTTAAAGATAAGAATTCTTTTAAGGAACGGCCAAGTGCACCCTGAAAAAGGAGTTTATATGCTGCAATAGGGCTTTTACCTGTCATTTTTATCATAATTGCTGCAACAAAAAAAGCGATAATAATGGATATTATTGGCACAAGAAATGTTGAGATATCTTCCTTTTTTGCATTCCACCAATTTAAAATTTTATTGATATTATCAAAGGCTAAGTTTTTCATTAACTCACCCCTTTTTTATCATATCTTTTTAGACCAAGCATAAGAAGACCAAGTTCTTCCTCTGTTGCTTCCTCTTGTGATAGTTCGCCAACTATTTCGCCATTGAATAAAACAGCAATTCTATCTGACAACATCATTATTTCTTCAAGTTCAAGTGAAATTAATAGAACTGCTTTCCCAGAATCTCTTTGCTCAACAAGTTTTTTATGGACAAATTCTGTTGCTCCAACATCAAGTCCTCTTGTTGGTTGTGAGGCAACAAGAACATCTGGGTCATAAGATACTTCTCTTGCAACAATAACCTTTTGTTGATTTCCACCAGATAAATCATCAACTTTTAGATTTGGATTTCTCGGTCTAATATCATATTCTTCAACCTTATTTGAGCTGAAAACTTTTATATAGTTACTATTTAAAAAGTTTCCCTTTTTAAAATTTTTTTCTCTTTGTCTTCCCAAAAAAAGGTTATATGAAACACTGAAAGGTAAAACCAATCCCCTTACTCTTCTATCTTCAGGTATATATGCAAAGCCATTTTTTCTAAAAAACCAAGGATCAAAATTGCTTATTTCTTTACCATTTATTAAAATTTTTCCACTATATATTGGTCTTAATCCATTCAATGCTTCAACAAGTTCCTTTTGACCATTTCCTTCAACTCCAGCAATTCCAAGTATTTCATATTTCCTTAATTTGAAATTTATTCCTTTAATAGCAGGAATACCTTTATCGCTCATGATGAAAAGGTCTTTTACTTCAAGAATTGGTTCTCCTGGCTCTTTCTCTTTTTTCGGAATCTCAAGAACAACATCTCTTCCAACCATAAGTCTTGCAAGTTCTCTTTCGTTTGTTTCCTCTTTATTTTTAATTCCCATTACCTTTCCATTTTTTAATACACAAATTCTATCAGCAATTTCGAGAACTTCTTTCAATTTATGTGAAATAAATAAAATTGTTTTATTATTCTTTTTTAACGCTTTTATTGTTTCAAAAAGTTCTTTTGTTTCTTGAGGAGTTAAAACTGCTGTTGGCTCATCAAGAATCAAAATTTCTGCACCCCTAAATAAAACTTTTAATATTTCAACTCTTTGTTGTATTCCTACTGGAAGATTACCAACTATTTCTTTTGGATCAACCTTAAGTCCATATTGTTCTGAGATTTTTTTTACTTCTTCAATGCCCTTTTTTTTGTCAAGAATCATTCCATTTTTTATATATTCTTTTCCCAAAATTATATTTTCATAAACTGAAAATATTGGAACAAGCATAAAATGTTGATGAACCATTCCTATGCCAAGTTCAATTGCTTTTTTTGGTGTGTTATGCAAAATTCTCTTACCATTAATATAAATTTCACCACTATTTGCAGTATATAAACCATAAATTATATTCATAAGAGTTGTTTTACCTGCGCCATTTTCACCAACAATTGCAAAAACCTCTCCTTTTTTTATTTGTAAGGAGATATTATCATTTGCAAGAACCCCAGGGAAAATTTTTGTAATATTTTTTAACTCAATGGCATATTCCAAATTTTCCTCCTGTTTAAAAAAAAAGGGTGGGGAGTGGTTCCCCACCCATAAATTTCTTTAACTAATATTATGGAACTGTAGGAGGAACAAATTTATCAAATGGATCTTTTTCATCTGGTACTACAATTTGACCATTAGCGATCATATTCTTAAGTGTTTCAACTTTGGCGAGAACTGTTGCTGGTATTATATCTTTTGTATATTTAAGAGGAGAAATTCCAACTCCACCTTCTTTAACACCAAGTGAAACTATACCTGGTTTGAATGTACCTTCAATTACTGATTGTATTGAAAGCCATACTGCATAATCGACATGCTTAATCATTGATGTTAAAACTCTTCCTGGTGCCATATAATCTTGGTCAGAGTCAACTCCAACTGCAAAGTAACCTTCACCTCTTGCTTGTGCTTCTTTAATAACACCAATTCCGCAAGCACCTGAAGCATGATAGACAATATCTGCACCAGCATCAAATTGCTGTTTTGCAATTTTTTGTCCATCATCTGCACTTGTGAAGTTACCAGTATAGCCACTTAAAACCTTTGCTTTAGGATTAACTGTCTTAACACCTGCTCTATAACCATATTCAAATTTATGAATAATGTATAGATCCATACCACCAACAAATCCAACTATATTTTTCTTTGTCATTTGTCCAACTAATGCACCAACAAGGAATGAGCCTTCTTGCTCTTTGAATGTATAACATACAACATTTGCTGGTGCTGGATCAATTACACCATCAATTAACATAAAGTATGTATTTGGATATTGAGGAGCAACTTCTTTAATAGCATCAGTTAACATAAATCCAACACCAATAACAAGTTTTGCTCCTTCATCTGCTAATTTCTTTAAGTTTGGAACATAATCTTCATTTGCTTTAGATTCGAGAACAAGTGGTTCAACATCGAATTTTTTAATTCCACGACCAACAAGATCTGGTGCCTCATCGGTTATTGATTTATTATATTCATCATCAGTTAATGGTTGATATCCAACACCCGCTACCATCTTAAGACCTGCAGCCCAAGCTTCAAGACCACGAAGTGCTGAATCATTGAATGATTTATCACCTCTACCACCAACATCAGTAACTAATCCTATCTTTATTACAGGAGATAAAACGACATCCTTTGTTAATGTTTTTCCACCTTCCACGGTTAATTTATCTGTGAAATCTTTATAACCCTTTAAAGATATTTTAAGTGTTTGTTCACCTTTTGGTACATCTTTAACTTCATATTTTCCATCATTTCCAGTTGTTGCTGTTTTTCCACCAATTGAAACTGCTGCTCCAGGAACCGCCTTACCAGTTGCTTTGTCTGTTACAGTCCCTGTAACTGTACCTGTAGTTTTTGCACATCCAGCAAAAACTACAGCAATTAAAATTAATACTAAGAAAATTGTTAAAGTTTTCTTCATTTATACCCTCCTTTTAGGTTTGATTTTACTAAAAAATTTTCTATTTAATCTCACCTCCTTTCGCGTAAATTATTATATCATATTTTTTGTTTGATAAACAATATTTGCAATTTTTATTATATGGTCACCCATTCTTTCAAGATTTGAAATAACATCAAGATAAATAACACCTGCTTCATTAGAGCATATACCTTCTTTTAATCTTTCTATGTGATGCTCTCTCATTTCATCTTCATATTCATCTATTATTTTTTCATTCTTTCTTATCTCTTCAAAATCCCCCGAATTTAATGTAAATAAATTATCTTTTACAATAGAATAATTTTTATGGACATAATCAAACATATCAAGCAGTTCTTTCATAGCATACTGAGAATATGGTATTCTTTCCTCAAGTCTTTGTAATTCTAATTGAGAAGTATTATCAATTAAATCACCTATTCTTTCTAATTGTGATGAAATTGTTAAAATTTGAGGAACCATTTTTATTTCTTTCTCAGGAAGATTTAACGATGTTATTAAAGGTACATATCTTGAGATTTCTTTATTTACAAAATTAATAGTTTCTTCTCTTTGAGTTATCTCTCTTGTTATGCTTTTATTACTTTTAAATATTAATTCCTTCAGACATAAAAAATTATTTTCAACTATTGATGATAATCTTACTACCTCTTTTATAAGAGCATCATAAGCAACAATTGGTGATTTTAGAATAGATTTATTTAGATATTTGACTCCTGTTTCAATAATGATATCTTCCCCTGGTATTATTTTTTGAAGTAATTTTACAAACTGATATGTAAAAGGTAGAAAAATTAGTGTATTTATGACATTAAAAAGTGTATGAGAGTTTGCAATTTGATTAACTGTATTTGGTGTTATCATCTTAATAAAATTTATGTATGGATTTAAAATTAATAGAAATAACATCGCACCAATTACATTAAATAGAACATGAGCAAGAGCGCTTCTTTTTGCGGCAATATTTGTTCCAACACTTGCTATTACTGCTGTTATTGTTGTGCCAATATTGGCTCCTAATATTATTGGAAATGCCGAATTTATGTTAAGTAATCCTTCCATACCCAATGCCTCAACTATTCCTACAGTAACACTACTACTTTGCTGGATCATCGTAAAAATTAGTCCTGCTAAAAGTCCAAGAATAGGAATCTTTCCAAGACTTAGGAATATCTCTTTAATTTTTGGATCATTTTTCAAAGGAGAAACAGAAGATGCCATAATTTCTATAGCAATAAATATTAAACCAAATCCCATTATAAACTGACCGAAATATTTAATTCTTTTCTTAAAAGGAAGAAATTGCATTAAAAAACCAATAGTAAATATCAAAAAACCATACTTTGTAATTTTTAAAGCAATTATCTGAGCAGTTATCGTTGTTCCAATATTTGCTCCAAAAATAACTCCGACTGCTTGGAAAGGATTCATTAAACCACTATTTACCAAACTAACAACTATAACTGTTGTTGCTGAACTTGATTGAATTATAGCAGTAACAATGAAACCAAGTAAAACACCCATAACCGGATTTGATGTGGTTTTCTCGAGGATATTTTTTAATTTTTGGGCTAATGCCTTTTGAATTCCTTCACTTGTTATGTGGATACCATAAATGAATAATGCTATACCACCAATTAAAGGCAAAAAAACCTTTAAAAACAAATTTTAACTCCTTAAAGAATATTTAATACCCTCTTCCACTCTTTCAATTAAGTGAAATTTAAGTGCTTTTTTTATGGTGTCAGGAATTTTATGGAGGTCATTTTCATTATCTTTTGGAATAACTATTTCCTTAATCCCAGCACGATGAGCCGCAAGAACTTTAATTTTTAATCCACCAATTGGAAGAACTTTTCCAGATAGAGTAATTTCACCAGTCATTGCCACTTCTTTTTTTATTGGAATTTCAGTAATGGATGAAACCATAGCAACAATCATTGCAATTCCTGCGGAAGGACCATCTTTTGGCACTGCACCTTCAGGTACATGAACATGAAAATCATATTTTTTATAAAATTCTTTATCCTTAATTTTTAGATGATCCATTCTGGCTCTGATATAAGAAAATGCTGCTTGTGCTGATTCTTTCATAACATCACCAAGTTGACCGGTGAGAATAAGTTTACCATTTCCTTTCATTTTAACTACTTCAATTTTTGTGATGTCTCCTCCAAAAGGAGTCCAGGAAAGTCCAGTCGCTACACCAATTTCGTCACTCTCCTCTTTTATACCAAATCTATAAAGTGGATATTCAATATATGTAACGATATTTTTTAAATTTATATTAACTTTTTTAAATTTATTTCCTTTCTCGAGTTTCTCTTTTGCTATTTTTCTTAAAATTTTTGAAATTTGCCTTTCAAGTTCTCTTAAACCAGATTCTCTTGTATATTCTCTTATAATTTTAAGATAAGCATCATCTGTAATATTTACATCTTTTTCTGTCAAACCATTATAGTCAAGTTGTTTTTTGAAAAGATATTTTTTTGCGATTTCAAGTTTTTCATCTTCAGTATACCCAGGAAGATAAATTATTTCCATTCTATCAAGCAAAGCAGGTGGTATTGTATGAGTTACATTTCCAGTTGTTATGAAAAGAACATCAGATAGATCAAATGGAATTTCAATAAAATGATCTGAAAAATGCGAATTTTGATCTGGATCAAGCGCTTCAAGAAGAGCTGAAGAAGGGTCTCCTCTGAAATCTATACCAACCTTATCTATCTCATCCAGTAAAAAAACAGGATTTTTAGAATTTGCCTCTTTAACTCCCTGAATTATCCTTCCTGGGAGTGCTCCTACATATGTTCTTCTATGACCTCTTATTTCGGCTTCATCTCTAATTCCTCCAAGTGAAACATGAACAAATTTTCTTCCCAATGCTCGTGCTATAGATTTTCCAAGAGATGTTTTACCAACACCAGGTGGTCCAATGAAACATAAAATCGGTGATTTTGGTTTTTTTGTTAACCTTCTTACAGCAAGATATTCAAGTATTCTTTCTTTTATATCAGTTAATCCATAATGATCTTCATCAAGTATTTTTTTTGCTTTCTTTATATCAATTTCATCTTTTGTTTCTTTATCCCAGGGTAGGTCAAGTATCCAGTCAAGATATGTTCTTATAACACTTGCTTCCATTGCCATTGGTGGCATTTTAGCAAGTCTTTTCAGTTCTTCATTAAATTTATCAAGTACATATTGAGGAAGATTTCTTTTTTTAATCTTTTCTTTATATTCTTCGACTTCTTCCCCATATTCTTCAGACTCACCAAGTTCTTTTTTAATTGCCTTTAATTGTTCTCTTAAAAAATATTCTTTTTGTGTTTTATCAACTTGAGATTTCACTTTTTCTTCAATTTCACTACTAATTCTTAAAAGTTCTACTTCTTTTGAGAGAATTTTTATTAAATATTCAATTCTTTCTTCAATATTAAGAAGTTCAAGAATTTTTTGTTTATCACTTAAAGGAACAATTATATTTGAAGCAACAATATCTGCAAATCTTGAAGGGTTATCTATATCTTGAATTGTTGTAAGAGTATCAATTGGTATTTTTTTTGACAACTTCACATATTCAGAATAAAGATCAAGAGTTACTCTCGTTAAGGCCTCAAGTTTGGGAGTATTTTCAAATTTTTCATCAATTTCGAGAACTTCTGCTTCTAAGAACGGCTCTTTTTTAGTATAAGATAATATTTTCACTCTTTTAATTGCTTCAACAATCACTCTCTCTGTACCATCTGGTAATTTAACACTCTGAAGTATTTGAGCAAGTGTCCCAATGGTAAAAAGACCTTCAACATCTGGCTCTTCCTCTTCTTCAATTCTCTGAGTAACTAAAATTATTAGTTTATCTTTTTTTAAAGATTCTTCCAAAGAAGAAAGAGATTTTCTTCTTCCTACAAAAATAGGAAGTACAGTATTTGGAAATACAACAACGTTTCTTAACGGTAAAACAGGGTAAATTCTTTTATTTTCCATATTTATTTCCTATTCTCAAGTACTTCATCAATTATTCCATATTCTTTAGCTTCATATGCAGTCATATAATAATCTCTATCAGTATCCTTTTCTATTTTATCATAAGGTTGACCTGTATGTTTTGATAAAATTTCTGTTATTTTATTTTTTATTCTTATGATTTCTTTTGCAACTATCTCAATATCTTTTGCTTGACCTTGAACACCTCCCCATGGTTGATGAATTAATATTCTTGTATTGGGAAGTGTGAATCTTTTTTTTGTTGAACCAGAAGCAAGTAATACTGCTGCCATACTCGCTGCTTGTCCAACACAAATTGTAGAGACAGGTGCTTTTATAAATTGAATTGTGTCATAAATTGCAAGTCCAGCAGTTACTTCTCCGCCAGGGCTATTGATATATAAATTGATATCTCTTTCTGGGTCTTCTGCTTCAAGAAATAGAAGTTCAGCAATTATTGCATTGGCTACTTGATCATTAATTTCAGTTCCAAGAAAAATTATTCTATCTTTAAGTAATCTCGAAAATATATCATATTGTCTTTCACCATAAGGAGTTTTTTCAATGACCCATGGTATGATTGAATTATATTCTTTCATTCTTTTTCTCCTTTCTTCAATATATTTATAACATAATCATCCTCAACCTGTTCAAAATCCTCATAAAACATGCTTACAGCATAAAAAATTTCAGGAGTATAAAGAGAGATAAAATTATCAACTTCACTTTCAATTTTATATTTTGCATCAATACTTGATACAGGAACAGCAACAACTATTTTTTCAGGATTTTTATTTTTTAATGACTTTATTGCTGCAATTATCGTTTCTCCTGTTGCTATTCCATCATCAACTATTATCGCTGTTCTATCATTCAGTTCTTCTATTTCTTTTCCATTTCTATATAAATTAACTCTTTTTTTAATTTTATTTTTTAATAATTCAACAACTTTATCCAAATAATTTCTATCTACATTTTCTCTTAAAATAATCTCTCCATCTTCAGTTAAAGCGCCTATTCCATATTCACTATCAAAATATGCAGGAATTTTCGAAACTATAACTATAGAAAGTGGAGCATTTAAAATTTTTGAAATTTCATTAGCAACAACTACTCCACCTCTTGGAATGCCAAAAATTATTGGATTTTTAAAATTAAAGGAGAGAAGTTTTTCTCCTAAAAGTTTACCTGCTTCTTCTCTATTTCTGAATCTCACCTTTAGACTTTTCTTTGACCTCTTTAATTAAGTTCATTGTACATTTTCCATCTAAAATTCCCCCTTCTTCTATTGCAATTCGAGGAGTTTGTACATCTCCATTTACTTTTCCAGAATTAAATATTTCAACTTTCTTATCTGAAATTACATTTCCGTTAACAGTTCCCATTATTACTACTTCACCCGCTTTTACATTTGAATCAATTATTCCTTTTTCTCCAATAGTAAGAACTCCTTTTATTTCTATTTCACCTTTAACTTTACCATCAACTCTTAAACTACCTTCGCAAATTATTTTACCTTCTACAATTGTTCCTTCACCAATATATGATTGACCAGAATCTTTAATAAATTCCTCTTTTGCTCCTTTTCCAAATGGCATTAACAACCTCCTTTAATCAAAAAATCAATTCTTATTGAATTATATCAAAAAATATAAATCATTTTATTAAGTAAGATTTTAAATTTTAATTATAACTGGAGCGGGAAACGGGATTCGAACCCGCGACACCCGGCTTGGGAAGCCGGTGCTCTACCCCTGAGCTATTCCCGCCTAAAATTATTATATCAATCTTTTTTAATTATCAACATAAAAAATCTCATTTTTTCTTATAAAACTTTGCAACATTTCTTTAAGAGGCATCTTCGAAATTTGAGATTTATATGTAAAAATTGATTCCTTTTTTATTTCTATCTCTTTTTCAATTAAATCGAATTTATACCATTTTGAATAAAAGTTTAATGTTCTTAAAGGAGGCAAAATATATAAATTTGGATCATATTTCATTGGTTGCGGAAAATAATCGTGATGAACAAGATATTGATATATTTTAATATTCTCAAAATTAGATAAAACTTCTCTTAAGATATCTCCACTAATTTTATGATCTCTATGATTATCATATGATACTGGTATAAAAACTTTATCAGGCTTTAAATTTTTAATTATTTCAAAAAAATCTTCAGTAAGTTCATTTTTATATTTAAATAACTTTCCATCTGGATAATTTAAAAAAATTAAATTTTCTTCTTTTACTCCAAGTAAGGATGTTGCTTTTCTAAATTCTTTATATCTTATAGATTTCTTGTTTCTTCTATTTCCATCTGTTATTAAAATAATAAAAACAATAGATTTATTTTCAATTGCTCTTTGTATATAACCACCACATGAAATTGTTTCATCATCTGGATGAGGAGAGAAAATAACTATCCTTTCATTTTCTTTTGGATTCTCAATTTCTGGCAATATATTTATTGCTCCTTGTGGTAAAACTTGAGTTGCTCTTACAAAAAGAATAGAGTAGATTAAAATAAAAGGTAAAGAAAATAAAATGACCTGTTTGAAAAGTTTTTTATTTTTCATTCCTTAAATTATATAATAACAAAATCTTATTTTTTTAAGAACTCTCTTATTTTTTCTATCTCTTCTTTATTTAATCTATTTTTTATCCATTTTGACTTAAAATCTTCTTTTTCAAAATCAATAAAATTCATAATAACTTTTCTTATTCCACCATCTGGAAATTGTGTATCTCCTTTGTATCTTGGAATTAGATGAAAATGAATGTGCTCAATTGATTGACCACTTGCCTCACCAATATTTATTCCAAAATTAAATCCATCAGGTTTTAAAAATTTCTCAAGTGCATTTTTAACTTTATTAAAAACTTCAAAAATATCAAGAACTTCATCTTTTGTTAAATCTTCAATTTTTAAAATGTGCCTTTTTGGAATTATTAGAGTGTGACCGTAAGTTATAGGATATATGTCAAGAAGAGCAAAAGAAAGTTTACTCTCAAAAATTATTCTTTCTCTATCTTTCTCGCAAAATGGACAAAAGTTCATATCTCTTTTATATTATAAACTCTTTCACCAAGGCCAATCTCTTCTCCATATTCAAGTTGTATTTCCCCAGAAATTTTATGAACATGAAAAAATTTGTCCTCATCTTTTAAATTTTTATAATCAAGTGATGGAACTTTAAGAGATTCAGAACTTTTAACTGCATCAAAAGATGCTTGATCAACTGAAACAATATCTTTTGAACCAAAAAGTCCAATATCAGGAACAAGGTTTATATCATGCCAAGGAACACAATCACAATCTGGAGAAACATCCATAACAAAATTTAAAAAAGCAATCTTCTCTTCAAAAAACTTTTTAACCCCATATGCAAACTCAGCCATCTTCTCTTCAAGAATTTCACTTGAACTTCCCCAAGATGTCTTAATTGCACCAGTTGGACAAACAGTTACACATTCACCACATCCAATACATTTTGAATAATCAAAACTTGCTTTTTTATTAACTATTTCAATTGCATTTTCAGGACAATGAGTTGCACATTTACCACAACCAATGCACTTTTCAAAAACAAATGGTGGTTTAAAATCTGCATGTTGCATCTGTTTTCCTGCTCTTGAAGCACATCCCATTGCAACATTTTTAATGCTTCCACCAAAACCTGCTGACATATGTCCTTTAAAATGGGTTAAAACAACAAGATAATCTGAATCATAAATTGCTCCAGCAATTTTGACTTTCTTAAAATGCTTTAAATTTACTTCAATTTCATAAAAATATTGACCTCTTATTCCATCAGCAATTATAATTGGACAGCCCATAGATGCATAAGAAAATCCATTATAAATTGCTGTGTTTAAATGATCTACTGCATTTGATCTTGAACCTCTATAAAGAGTGTTTGAGTCAGTTAAAAATGGTTTTCCTCCAAGATCCTTTATAAGATCAACAACTTGTCTTACAAAGATAGGTCTTAAAAATCCATGATTTCCCAACTCACCAAAATGAACTTTAATTGCAACAAGGTCTCCATTTTTAACCTCTTTAATCAGTTTAGATGAAAGAATTTTAATTTTTTTTAAAAAGGATTTTTCTTCACTTTCAGCCCTTAGTGAAGCAAATAAAACCTCGCTCATTTCTTTTTCCTCTTCAATAATTTTATGATTAAAAAAATTATTAAACCAACAAATATTATTAATGATATAAAAATAATAACAATAAAAATAAAATATGTATCATACATTATTGGAAATTTTTTATAAAGATAAATTGAAAGTTTACTAATTTTTCCATTTAGATATGAGAAGGTAAGATTTTCATTTGGTTTATCCAGATTAATTTCATATAAAATTTTATTCTCTTCTTTATTTATATTTCCTTTTAAATTAGAGGTGAATGAGAAATTTGATGGATAAAAAATTTTAATGTTTATATTTTTAAAATCCTTAAAATAATCTTTTGTATTTAATATATAATAATAAGAGTAAACATTCTTTGGATAAAGTTTTCTATCTATATTTGGATATGTTTTAAATTTAATAAATAGAATATTTTCTGTATTTTTTTTAAAATCTAAAACAAATTTTAAAAATGTTGGATAGTAATTATCTATATTAGAACTTGTTATTATATAATCAAAATAGTTAGGTAAATAATTATTTCCTGTGATAGGGTCAACAAATAGTAAATTTTTAGGTGAAACGATTTCTTTTAATTTAAAATATTTATCTTTTAAATTTTCTTTTAAATAGTTAAGATCAACCTTTTCAAAATTTACTTTCTCATTATTAAAAAATATTTCAAAACTATTCTCTCTTAGTGAATATATAGGGAAAATTAAACCTATTTTCTCATCATAATCTTCATTTAATATCTCATATTTAATATTACCCTCAATTTCATTGTCATATATATTAAAAACAATTTCTTCTTTTTGAATTTGAAGATTTATTGATTCAAGAGGAATAATATTTGATTGATAACTATTTAAAGTAAATGGAGCAACAGCATTGCCCATTAAAAAAAGAGAAAGAAATAAAATTAGAAAAAATTTTTTATTCATTCTCTTCAAAAATTAAAGGAATAATTATAGGTTTTCTTCTTGTTTTTTCATAAAAAAAAGATGATAGCGCACCAGAAATATCTCTTTCAAGAATATCCTTACTGTATCTATGATTTGATGAATAAACTTCTTCTATTCTTTCTTTTGCTTTAGAAATTAATCCATTTAAATCATTTTCATTGAAGAATCCCCTTGAAAGTATTTTAATTTTATTTATCTTCCCATTTTTTATTAAAATACCTATACTAACTATACCTTCTTTTGCTAAAATTCTTCTATCTTTTATAACTTCACTTTCTTCTGATTCAAGACCAAGTCCATCAATAAATAAATCCCCATAGGATTCCTTTTTAGCTCTTTTGACAAAATCTTTATAAACAAATATACTATCTCCATTTTCAACAATTATAGTTTTATTTTCGGGAATTCCAATTTCATTGGCAAGTTTTTTATGACCATAAAGATGTCTTGTTTCACCATGAATTGGTATAAAGTATTGTGGTTTTACAAGTTGTAACATAATTTTTAATTCTTCTTTTGCTGCATGACCAGATACATGAACACCATCTTCTTCTCTATAAATAACATCGGCATTAAGAGAAAAAAGATTATTTATTATCCTATTAACATATTCTTCATTACCTGGAATTGGGTGAGCAGATATTATGATAGTATCCCCTGGTAATATTCTTAATTTGTCATGATTTGAATAAGCAAGTCTTGTTAAACCAGAAAGGGGTTCACCCTGACTTCCAGTTGTTAATATGACAAGTTTGTCTTCAGGAATTAATGGAATATTGTTTATATCAATCATTAATTCATCAGGAATATTTATATATCCTAATTTTTTAGCAATAGAAATTATATTAACAAAACTTTTGCCATCAACATAAACTTTTCTTCCGAGTTTTGAAGAAATATCAAAAATCTGTTGAATCCTATGAATGTTTGTTGAGAATGTAGTTATTATTGCTCTACCTTTTATTCTTTTAAAAAGATTTATTAAATTTTCTCCCACTATTTTTTCGGATCCAGCAAATCCATCTTTTGTTGCATTTGTTGAATCTGAAAGTATTAATAAAATGCCTTCATTTCCTTTTGAAGCAATTTTTTGTAAATCAATACTCTTTCCATCTATTGGTGTAGTATCAATTTTGAAATCACCAGTATGAAATATTTTTCCTGAATTCGGATTTTCAATTACAAAGCCAAGACCATCAGGAATAGAGTGATTAACATATATTCCTTCAAGAGTAAAGTTCCCAATTTTAAATTTTTTATTTGGTACTATTTCTATTTCTTCATATGGTTTAAATTTCCCTGGAATTACTGTTGTACATAAGCCAAGGGTTAATTTTGTACCATATATTGGTAATCTTTTTTTTTCAAAGACATATTTTAAAGATCCAATGTGATCAAGATGTCCATGGGATATAACTATGCCTAAAAGTTTTTCTTTTATTTTTTCTATATAAGATAAATTTGGAATTACATATTCAACACCAAACATATCTCCTTCAGGAAACTTGAATCCTGAATCGAGTATAAATGCTGATGATTCATCTTCAAAAATCATCATATTTTTTCCAATTTCATTTAAACCACCAAGAAATGTTATTTTTACATATTTTTCATCATAAGAATCTTTTAAATTCATCTTCGTTTATCTCTCCTGTAACTCCATATCCAAATTCATTGTAATTAATTTGTTCGAGTTCTTCATAAATATCTTTTTGTCTTACAGATTGTATTTTTTTGATTGTTTCTTCTATGTCTTCTATGTATCCTTTTCTAAAAAAACTTACCGCATTTCTCTCACTTCTTGCAAGAGAATTTTCAAGTCTTAATAAGTAATTTCCTATCAGAAATTCTTTACTTCTTTCAATTTCATCATTTTTTATTCCATTTTTTTTCATATTGTTAATTTCCTTTTTTATCTCCTCTAATACTTTAGGTAAATTTTCTTTTGATGAAGCAAAATAAATAACATTAGCTCCTGTTATATTATTGGATAGATTAAATGAATATATAGCATAAACTAATCCAAGATTTTCTCTAATTTTTTGAAATAATCTTGATGACATTCCGCCACCAATGATATTCAATAGAACAAGATTTCTATGATATCTATCTGAAACTACAGATGGTGCTTGAAAGCCAATTGATACATGCATCTGTTTTGTTTCTTTATTTTTTATCTTTATATCTTTTTGAAAAACCGGTTCCTCTAATTTAATATTAATAGTTTTGTTTGAATTATTTTTATTCAGTTTCTCATTAAGAACATTTATAACATTTTCATATTCAAGATTACCATATATAGAAATAATTAAATTTTTTAAATCATAGTATGAATTGTAAAAATCATAAAGTTTCTCTCTATTTGAGTTAACAATATTTTCTATTTTTCCAATTGTGTCATAAGCAAATGGTGTATCGTTCCATATAGCCTTTTTAAGTTCTATAAGTGAAAGTTCTTCTGGAGAGTCTTCTATCGAATAATATTCTTGAATTACAACCTGTTTTTCTTTCTCTATTTCATTTTCTGGAAAAGTTGCATTTTGAATTAAATCAAACAAAACATCAGAAGCATTATAAAATTTTATATCTCTTCCTCTAATATAATACCCTGTATATTCACTTCCAGTATATGCATTTATATCACAACCTATTCCTTCAACTTCTTTAGGTATATCATAATAATTTCTCTTATTGGTACCTTTAAAAACGAGATGTTCAATAAAGTGTGAATAGCCATTATTATTCTTATTTTCATAATTTGATCCAGCCCTTACTAAAACAAAAGTTGAAAAAGAAGGATAGTTAGAATTTCTCTCAAATATTATTTTTGATCCATACCTATGGATTTCAAATTTTATTTCTCTTTTTGACATTTATTCTCTAATGGGTCTACCTTTTTCCTTATCTTCGTCCTCAAAAACAATACCTTTTTGAGTTAGGTTAACTCTACCTGAATCATCAATATTTTGAACTTTTACTATTATTTCTTCTCCAACTTTAGGCCATAGTTTATTATTTTTTGCAATTGAAGTTTTCATCTGAGAGATATGCAATAAACCATCTTTATTTGGAGTTATTTCAACTATCAATCCAAAATCTCTAACTTGCAAGACCTTACCAAGATAAATTCTTCCGATTTCTACATCCTTTGTTAATTCTTTTATCATATCTCTTGCCTTTTCTCCTGATTCAAGATCAGGTGCAGTAACAAATATTCTACCAGTAGGTTCAATATCAATTTTGGATCCAGTATCATCGATAATTTTTTTGATGAATTTTCCTTGAGGTCCAATAACATCTTTAATTTTATCAGGTTCTATATCCATAACTATTACCCTTGGAGCGAGTGGAGAAATATTTTCTCTTGGTTTATCAATCACCTTTAACATTTCACTTAAAATAAAGAGTCTTCCATTTTTTGCCTGTTCAAGCGCTTTTTCTATGATATTTAAATCAATTCCTTTAATTTTTATATCCATCTGAAGGGCAGTAATACCTTCTATAGTACCTGCTACTTTAAAATCCATATCACCTAAAGCATCTTCCATTCCTTGTATATCTGATAGTACAACAAAATCATCTTCTTCTTTAATAAGACCCATTGCGATACCTGATACAGGATTTTTAATTGGAACACCAGCATCCATCAAAGCAAGAGTTGAACCACAAACTGAAGCCATTGATGTTGATCCATTAGATTCAAGAACTTCTGAAACAACTCTTATTGAATATGGAAATTCAATTTCATCTGGAATTACAGAAAGTAGCGCTCTCTCTGCAAGTGCTCCATGCCCTATTTCTCTTCTTGATGGACCTCTTAAAGGTTTCACCTCTCCTGTTGAAAAAGGAGGAAAATTATAGTAATGCATATATCTTTTTGTGAACTCTTCTTCAAGTCCTTCAATTAATTGTCCCTCTTTTATTCCTCCAAGGGTAACAACTGATAAAACTTGAGTTTGACCTCTTGTAAATAATCCTGAACCATGAGTTCTTGGTAATAATCCTGCTTTTATATATAAAGGCCTAATTTCATCAGTTTTTCTACCATCAACTCTTATTTTTTTATTTATTATTCTATTTCTTACATAATTTTTTAAGATTTTTTTAAAAATATATTTTAATTTTTTAATTAATTCTTTTTCCTCTTTTGAAAATTCTTCTTTTATTTCAAAGTCAGGCATAAAGTATAAAATCAATTGCTCTTCGAGTTTATCAAGTTCTTCTTCTCTTTTTGATTTTTCTTTAAAATTTTCGAGTATATCTTCTATCTTGGGTTCAAGAAAATTTTTTGATTTTTGAATAATATCATCTTCAACTAAAAGTGGAGTTACCTCAATTTTTTCTTTACTATTTTCTTTTGCAAATTTTTCAATTTCTAAAGATATCTTTTTTATTTCTTCTCTTGCAATATCAAGTGCCTCTAAAACTATATCTTCAGGTATTTCTTTGCATCCAGCTTCAACCATAACTATATTATCTTTTGTACCTGCAACAACTATATCCATCAATCCTTTCTCAATTTCGTCAAAAGTAGGATTTATTATGAATTTATCATCAACTTTGCCAATTCTAACAGCCCCAATTGGTCCTAAAAATGGGGCCTTTGAAAGAGACAGAGCAAGTGATGCTCCATTCAATGCAATTATATCTGCGGAATTTTCTTTGTCCTGTGATAAAACTGTTGCAATTATTTGAACATCATTATAAAAAAATTCTGGAAATAGTGGTCTTAAAGATCTGTCTATTAATCTTGCTTTGAGTATTTCCTCATCAGTTGGTTTCCCTTCTCTTTTATAGAAACCACCTGGTATTTTTCCAACAGCGTATAACTTTTCTTCATAATCAACCACAAGAGGCAAAAAATCAACATCTTCTTTAGGTTCTTTACTCACCGTACAAGTAACCAAAACAACAGTTTCACCACATTTTACTAAAACCGAACCATCCGCTTGTTTTGCAAGTTCACCAATCTCAAATAAATAATTTTTATTAGAAATGTTTATTTCTAAACTTTTTTTGTTAAATCCTTCTATCATTTTTCTCCTTATTATATTATTTTCTTAAATTAAGATTCTCCAGTAATTGTAGATATTTATCGTAATCCTTTTCTTTAATATAATTTAAAAGTTTTCTTCTTCTTCCAACCATCTTGAGTAAACCTCTTCTTGAAGAATGATCTTTTTTATGTTCTTTAAGATGGTCAGATAGTTTTTTAATCTTTTCAGTTAAAATTGCTATCTGAACTTCAGGAGAACCAGTATCATTCTCGTGGAGTTTGTACTTTTCGATAATTTCTTGTTTCTCTTTCTTATCTAACATTCTTACCTCCTAACCTACCCATAACCCAGACTTAACTTTTATCCAGGTTAAGGATCATTGGCTTTAATCTTAATTTTTTTAAATTATATCATATAAAACTTCAGATTTCAAATTTAATTTTTTTTTATTAAAAACTATCTAATAGTTATATTATAATTATTTCAATGAAAGATTGGTTTTTGAATTGGTTTGATGAAAATTATTTAAAATACAATTTAATTACTCAAAGCAAAGATTTAACAAAAAAACAGGTTGATTTTATAATTGATGTTTTATCTTTAAAAGAAAAAGATAGAATTCTTGATCTTGGATGTGGCATT
The DNA here is from genome assembly GCA_039793425.1 of Caldisericota bacterium. Taxonomy (GTDB): domain Bacteria; phylum Caldisericota; class Caldisericia; order B22-G15; family B22-G15; genus JAAYUH01. The sequence continues at coordinate 61,074 of JBAMLT010000192.1, read as the reverse complement.
GGAAGACACCTTATAGAATTTGGTAAAAAAGGCATAAAAGGTGTTGGAATAGATTTTAATAAAAAGTTCATAAATATTGCTAAAAAAAATAAACAGAAGAATAAATATATAAAATTTATTAATATGGATATAAGAAAAATCAATTTTGTAGATGAATTTGATGCTGCTATATCAATCTGGACAAGTTTTGGATATTTTAAGGATGAAGAAAATATAGATTTATTAAAAAAGATAAATAGATCTTTGAAAAAAGGTGGTAAATTATTAATTGATATTGAAAATATCAATTATTTAATAAATAATTTGCCAAAAGAAAGATGGGAAAATAATATGGGTGTTTATATTTTAGAAAGGAACAAGTTAAATATAAAATCAAGTAGAGTAAAAACTATAAGAATACTTATTAAAAATAATAAAAAATATGAATATATTAGAGATTATAGAATATACACTTTGGTTGAGATAAAAAATTATTTAGAAAATAGTGGTTTTAAATTGACCACTTTTTATGGTGGGTATGAAAAAGAGGAACTTAATTTATTTTCAAAAAGATTAATTATGATATCTGAAAAATTATGAGTTAAAATTTTAATTTTATTGTTTTTAATTTCAACCTCAATTGCTCCATCAGAATCAGTTCTAAATATTTTTGAATTAACATCCGAAAGAATTTTCAAAATATCATCTGATGGATGTCCAAAACTATTTGGGCCAACAGAAATTATAGAATATTCTGGTCTAATTAAATTAAAGAAATCAATATTATAAGAATTTTTACTTCCATGATGGGGTACTTTAAATATAGTTATATTATTTATTAAATCTGGATAAATTTTATACATCTCGTTTATTGCTTCAACTTCAATATCACCAGTTAATAAGCAAGAGAGATTTTCGTATTTTAATAAAATACATAAAGAATTATTATTATCATTTGCTCTTAAATAATCCTTGCCATTTTTAATTGGATTTAAAATAATAAATTTTAGATCATCAATTTCATATATATCTTCTCTCTTTAAATTTAGTTTAATCACATTTTGTTTTTCCAATTTATTTATTAAGTCTTTTCCATAATGACTTAAATTTATATCTGGATAACCTATATTTATAATTTTTTCTCTTTCAATTATGTGAAATAAACCTTCTATATGATCAGCATCTTCATGAGTAAAAATCATTAAATCTAATTTATTTATTCCTAATCTTTTTAATGAGTTTAATACCCTTATTCCTGGGCTACTTTTTTCTTTATATGAAGTTCCGCCACCATCAATTAAAATATATTTATTGAGTGGTGTTTTAATCAAAATAGAATCTCCTTCGCCAACATCAAAAAAGGTTATTCTCATTTTTCCAAAATCAGAGATATATGGATATAAAAAAGAAATAATAGTAGAAATGAAAAGGATAATAAATAAAAACCTAAATTTTTTAAAATTAATATTTGAATTTAAGTAAATAATAAAGAGAAAATAAAGTAAGAAAAAAAGAATTAAAAAGATAGTTGAAGGTTTCTTTAATCCAAAATCTGAAAAGGGAAGGTTTGAGAAAAATAAAATAATTTTATATAAAATCAAAAATATAGGTTTTAAAATAAATAGAATATTATTTATTAATATTGATAATATCATGAAGAAAAATAAAACTGGAAGAAGTAAAGAAATTATTGGAATTATTATTAAATTAGAGATAAAGGATATAAAAGAGAAAAATGGAAAAAAATATATAAGAATGGGAAAATTACCAAAATTTATAAAAATTGGAAAAAGGATGAATCTTAAAAAATTATTTTTAAATTTTTCAATTATAGTTATTATTGAAAGAGAAGAGAAAAAAGTCAAAAGAAAAGAAGTTGAAATTATATTTATAGGATTAATTAATAAAATTATAATTGCAGAAAATAAAAGAAGATTTAATGAATCTGCTTCCCTATAAAATCTTTTTCCAATTAGATAAAAAGAAAACATTATAAATGCTCTCATGGCTGATAATGGGAAAAGTATCAATGTTAAATAAATAAAAAGTAAAAAAATAACAAAAAAGGGATGTAAAGAAAATGAAAGAAATGATGCAATAATTAATATATGTAAGCCAGAAACAGCAAAAAGATGTAAAACACCACTATACTTAAACTCATCTTTTATATTGCTATCAACCCCTTTTCCACCAAATATAAATCCTTCGATTAGTTCACCTGTTATCCCAAGGTTTTTAATATTTGAATAAAAAGTATTTCTAATATTTGATAATATTGTAACATCTTTTTGAATAATTTCTATATTTTTACAAAAAAAAGTCCCAATTATTCCTTCACTTTGTTTATATAAATAAAAACTTTCTTCTCCAGGATTTCCACTTTTATCATTAAAAAAATAACCTTCAACTTTTACTTTATCATATGGATTTAAATTGAATTCACCCTTTTTATAAATCAAAAATTTTCCATCATTATTTTTTAAAATAAATGAATTATCATTTTCAAAAGAGATAACAGAACCTATTAAATATTCATTGTTAAAATTTTTATCAATTACTGGTTTATAAAAATAAACTCTAATTAAACCTGAAATAATGAAGATCAAATAATAAATAAGGAAGTCCTTTCTTTTTATAAAAATAAGAGGGAGTGGCAAAAATATTAGAAAAAAAGGATATTTAAAACTGAAAAGGGATAGGAGAAAAAATATAAAGATTAATCTAAATAATTTTCTCAAGGACCAACTGTTATTAAGTCCTTAATTGCTTCAAATTTCTTATCTCCTATCCCTGATACCTTTTTTATATCTTCAATAGTTTGAAAATATCCATTTTTATCTCTATAATCAATTATCCTTTGAGCAAGAGTTGGTCCTATTCCTGGAAGTTCTTCAAGTTCTTTTTGAGATGCTGTATTAATATTAATAAGATTTGAATTGTTTGTCGAACTACTATTTGAAGATGTAGTATTAGATTGGGTTACCGAATTTGATGCTGTTTCTGAATTTACTGATCCTTTTTTGGCAAAAATTATAACTTTTTCTCCATCAATCAATTTCTTAGAAAGATTAATTGATGATATATCAGCATTTTCTGTAACCCCACCTGCTTTTTCTATAAGTTGAAAAACTCTATCTCCATTTTCCATTTCATAAACACCAGGATATTTTATCTCACCAGCAATATGTATATAAATTTTGGTGCTCTGATTTTCAATATTTATTGAATTATTATTTGTTCTAAATGCATAATTACCTATCAATAAACCGATGATAAAACTGATTATTGTAATAATAATCCATTCTCTTTTTTCTAAAACCATAGACCCCCCAAGAATTTATAATAAAAGTGATAAAATTCCCTTTTGAATATGCAATCTATTTTCTGCTTGATCAAAAACAACCGAATTTTCACCATCTATAACTTCATCAACTACCTCTTCTCCTCTATGAGCAGGTAAACAATGCATAAAAATGAAATCCTTTTTAGCATTTTTAACAAGTTTTTCATTTATCTGGTATGGTAAAAGTTTTTTCTTTTTTGTTTCACTATCTTCTTGACCCATTGAAACCCAGACATCAGTATAAACTACATCACTTCCTTTTACTGCTTCAACTGGATCTTCTATTAAAAGAACTTCGCCTTTATATTTTTTTTCATCCTCTTTTACCCAATTTAAAACTTCTTTATCTGGAGAATATTCTTTTGGAGTAGAAACAACAATCTGCATTCCCATTTTCACTCCTCCAAGCATCAAAGAATGACAGACGTTGTTTCCATCTCCAAGATAAGTTAATTTTATTCCATCAAGTCTCCCCTTTTTTTCTTTGATTGTTAGCAAATCTCCAAGAACCTGACATGGATGAAACATATCTGATAAGCCATTTATTACTGGAATATCAGCAAATTTTGCAAGTTCTACAATATCTTTATGAAAAAATACTCTTGCCATAATGCCATCAAGGTATCTTGATAGAACTCTTGCAGTATCTGCTATTGTTTCTCCTCTTTTCAGTTGTAGTTCATTTGATGATAGATATATAGCATGACCACCAAGTTCATACATTGCAACTTCAAAAGAAACTCTTGTTCTTGTTGAAGGTTTTTCAAATATTAATCCTAATTTTTTTCCAGCAAGAACAGGTGAATTTTCACCAATTTTTGATTTAATCTTTAAAGTTTCACCTGTTTTTAAAAATTCTTCAATCTCTTCTTTTGTAAAATCATAAAGTGATAAAAGGTCTCTTCCTTTTAAACTCATCAAACCCTCCTCTTTAAATAAAAGAAATATCTTTTACAAGATATTCTGGATTTAATGTTTCACCAGTTGAAGTTATAAGTAGTTCATCCCATCTGAGACTTGCTCCTGGTTTAAATATTTTATTAATGAAAAAAGCACCAATTTTTTTATTAAAAAGATCTTCAGATATATTTTCTTTTAGATAGAAATATAATTGAGACGCCATCATTTCACCAAGAAGATAGTTTTGATAGTAAACTGGATTTGTTCCAAAATGAATTTTTGCAGCCCAGTCATATTTATTTCTTCTTTCTTCTGGTATATTTAAGAATTGATTTTGAGAAACAAAATCATACCATAAATTATTGATGTTTTCTTCTGATTCATATAGCATTTTTTCAAAAAAGACAAAAGTTATCATCCATCTTCCCTCAATCATTAACTGGTCTCTTAAAGATTTATTCAATTCATTTCCGTATTTATCTATAAATCTTGAATCATATTTCAAAATTTTTTGATACCAAACAGGTTTTCTAACCATTCTTCCAAAAAACATAGCTACTGCTTCAGTTGTGAATATATGTGAAGGTGTTCTTAATATTACTGGAAGAGATTTGTCGATATATTTATCATATACTGCATGTCCCATTTCATGAAGCATAGTTTCAGTCCATTTCTCATTTGGTCTTAAATTTGCAAGGATTCTTACATCCTCTTCTCTATCAATATATATGCAAAAAGCATGCTGATTTTTACCTTTTCTTTCATAAAGATCGCTTCTTTTTAATATATCTTCAGTATCCATTCCTATTTCTGAGTAAGTTTTTTTAACCATATCCTCCACATTTTTATCTTTAAATATCTCTTCAAAAGGAATTTCATAAACCTGAGGTGCTTCTTGGAAAAATCTATCACTATAATGCCAAGGCATAATTGTTTCTTTTAAAATACCAAATTTATCTGAAATTTTTTCATCTATTTCATCCTTGATAATCATAAAAGGAGTATCTGTTTTAGATTTGAAATCTTTAAAATTTTTATGAACCTCATTTACATTTAATTCCTGTAGGTCAAACATCATTTCATAATAATTAGAATAGCCAAATCCTTTTGCAATTTTATTTCTTAATTTAATAAGTTCATAAATTTTTGGACCAACAATTTCTCCTATATCTTTGCTTACTTCCCATGCCTTTTTTCTTAAATTTGAATCTTTTTCTTTCCTTAAAATTTCTATAATTTCATTATCGCTAACTTCTTTACCATCAATTTTTCCCCTGTAATTTATAAAAATCGATTCAATTTCAACTTCTCTTGTTGATAATTCTTTCAATTTTTCTTCTTCTATTTGATTTGGAATCATATCATTCCTTAATAAAACCAATTGTCTATGTTCATTTTTTGAAAGAGAAGGATCTTTTAGAAATTTTTCTACAATTTTAAATCTATCTTTATCAGAAAGATATTTTCTCAATCTTAAATCACTTTCTTTATATTTTTCTTCCCACTCTTTTTCACCTGTTGTTGCAAGGTTCCAGTAGTTTAAACTAACATCTTTTATGAGTTCTTTTATTTCTTTATTTGTTTTATCTAAAAACTCTTTAAGTTCCATTTCTCCTCCTTTTTCTACTTTTTCTTTTATGAAATTATATCATTTTAATTAATAATAAACCTAAACCACCAGAAAAAACTATAATTAATGGATGTATTTCTTTTTTGAACAATATTAATAGTAATAGTAATATAAAGATAATTATTGATTTTAGATCAACAACTGAAGAAGAAAATATCAAATATGTAGCAAAAAGGACTAATACAGAAACTCCTACTCTTAAACTTTTGTAAAATTTCATTAAATTATATTTTTTACTTAGAAAATTTAATAGAGTTTCAAGTGCAATCAAAATTAATATTCCTGGTAAAATCAATCCAAAAGTTGCAAAAAAACCACCTAAAAAAGAAGCAAATTTAATACCAGTATATGTTGCCATATTTATCGCTATTGGTCCAGGAGTTATCTCAGCAATAGATACCATATCAAGAAATTCTTTTACAGATATCAATTTATAAACATTTACAAGTTCATCTTTTATTATGGTAAGGGCGCTCCATCCGCCTCCATAAGAGAAAAAGCCAATTTTAAAAAATATTAAAAAAAGTTTAATTATCATCTTTCCCTTTTATAGTTACAATAAGATATGAAAAGGTTATTATTATTAATGTATAAATCGAATAGAATTTAAAAAAATATATTAGTATAAAGCCTATCAAAAGGAATATAAATTCAATATATTTAAAGTTTTTAATTAAACCAAATAAAAAATTTATTAAAATAACTGAAAGCCCAACCCTAATACCTTCCAAAAAATATTGAATATAAATTAAATCAGAATATCTTTTTATTAAAGTTGCTATAAACGATATTATTAAAAAAGGAGGAATAAAAACTGCTAAAACATAATATAGGCCTAAGAAAATACCTCCAATTTTCATTCCAACCATAAATGCAGTATTTATTGCAATTGGACCTGGAGCACTTTGTGCTTTTGAAAAAAGGATTACAAAGTCATCTTTTTCGATAATATTTTTTTTAATAATCTCTCTTTCAATTATTGGAACCATTGCATATCCCCCACCAAGCGTTAAAGCACTTATCTTAAGAAAAGTAAAAAATAATTTATATTTATTCATTCTTCAATATAAATTTTTTCTATATAAGGAGAAGTGAATGTTGATAAAACTCCTGCATAATTTAATCTAAATGAGATAATATCTCCAACTTTAACAGAAGGAATTTTATTTAAATTTATAACCATATGATCACTTGATGCTCCAATTATTTTCAGATAATTATCGCTTTTTATTCCAGATAAGATAACATCTTGTCTTCCAATTGATGCTATTCCTCTGATCATCAATCCTTCATCTTTAAATTCAACTTCTTCTTCAAATGCATCTTTTGTTTTTTCTCCCCATGGCATTGATGGCTTTTTTTTAACCTCAATCAATTCAACATCAAGTCTAAAGGTATCCTGTCTTAAACCTGGAAGAGGTTCTCTTTTTATAGCATCAACTCCAAGGAAAATTCCTTCACCAACTCTTATTTGATTTATAAAATCAGGAATTTTTCTTTCCCAGATCATTTTAAGAAGATTTGTTCCCCCACCAGATAATGTTTTTACTTTTATGCCCTCATTTTCAAGAGAAACTTTCAAATCATATAAAATTTTTAAATTTTTATAATCTGGAATAATGCCTGAAAAACATGTTGTATTAGTGCCAAGTCCTATAAATTCGATATTAGAAAAAGTTATAATTTTTTTTACAAAAGGTAGTATGTCTTCAGGCATTAATCCTTCTCTTAATTCTCCAACTTCAACCATAACTATTACTCCATGTTTTTTACCTTTTTTTCTGCATGATAAATTAATTTTTTCAATAGTTTCAATTTCACTTTCAAGGGAAAAATCAGTTAATTCAACTGCTTCATCAATTTCAGAAAATGAAGGGGATCTTAACAATAATTTTTTAACTTTCATATCTTTATAATTGATGACATTTTTTATTCTTGAATCAGCGATAATATTTGCTCCAAGAGAGATTAATGTTCTTACAATATTTTCATCACCTCTTACTACTTTAACAACAGGAATTAATTCAACCCTATTTGCTTCGCATTCTTTTTTAATCTTTAAATAATTTTCACCAATTGCCTTTAAATTAACAAATAATTTTGGATACATAACTTAAAAAATTATAACTCAATAAAAAATTCCTTTCAAATTATTATAATTTAATGATATAATTTCAAAAAAGAGGTTAATATGGATAATAAAAAATTAATAAATAAAATTATTGTAATTATTGGAACAATTCTTGTATGGATACCAATAATTGCACCAGTTTTTTTCTCAATAATTCTATTTTTTAGTAGAGGAATTTTTCGTTTTGATTTTTTAATGCCAATGGAACTTGCTATTCTTATAGTAATAGGAGTTATATTATTAGTAATTACCTCGATTATGGCAAAAATCAGTTGGAAAATTATTGGAATTTGTTTTGGAGTTATTGCTGGTATGTTTTTTATAACCCAACTTATAGCTAATATAACTGGTATTGCATCAGGAAGAACTGAGATGACAACCTTGATGTGGTTAATTATGATAACTTTCATTATTATTTATATTGTTGCATCAATTATTTTAGGAATTCTATCTATTTCATTAACTAAAAAGATATTCAAATCTTAAACATTATTTTAATAAAATTTTATTAATGTCTTTAATTTTATTTTTTTATTAAAATAAATCCAGAAATTTATTTTCTTATTTTAGAAATTATAATTTTCTTAATTGATATTTAAATAAATTACTTTAAAATATTAAATAATTAATTTTATAAGGAGGCAACATGTCAATTAAAGAATCAGAATTTATTTGGATGAATGGAGAATTTGTTAAATGGTGGGATGCAAAGATTCATATTTTATCTCATGTTATTCATTATGGTTCAGGTGTTTTTGAAGGAATAAGATGTTATTCAACGAATAAAGGCCCAGAAATTTTCAGACTAAAAGATCATCTGTTAAGATTAAAAAATTCTGCAAAAATCTATAGGATGGAAATTCCATATGGTGTTGAGGATTTAAGAAAAATTACAAAAGAGTTGATAAGAAAAAATAAACTTGAATCTGCATATATAAGACCAATTGTTTATCGTGGATATGGAACGATTCACCCAGATCCTTCCGAAGTTCCAGTTGAAATATCTATCATTGCTTTTGATTTGGGAAAGTTTATGGGAGAAGAGAAATTTAATAAAGGAATTGAGGTTATGGTAACTTCTTGGAGAAAATTTGCTCCAGATACAATACCTTCACTTGCAAAAGCAGATGGTAATTATTTAAATTCTCAACTTGCCCTTATGGAGGCACATAAATATGGATTCAGTGAATCAATTCTTCTTGACTATTTTGGATATGTTAGTGAAGGTAGTGGTGAAAATATCTTTTTAATTAAAAATGATATTTTATATACACCTCCAACCTCTTCTTCAATTCTTGAAGGTATAACAAGAGATTCAATTATAAAAATTGCAAAAAATTCAGGTTTTGAGGTAAAGGTTGAATTTATTCCAAGAGAGGCTCTTTATGTAGCAGATGAAATTTTTCTTGTTGGAACTGCAGCAGAAGTTACACCAGTAATAAGTGTCGATAAAATACAAATTGGTGATGGAAAGGTTGGCAAAATTTCAAGAATGCTTCAAGAAAAATATTCAAAAATTGTTGAAGGAATCGAAGAAGATAAATTTAATTGGCTTGATTATGTGAATATGTGATAAAATTGATTTTGGAATGAAAATATTAGGAATTGAAACTTCTTGTGATGATACTTCAATGGGTATTGTTGAAAATGGGAAATGTTTATCTATGGTTAGAACTACATCTGAAGAATTTCATAAAAAATTTGGTGGTATTGTTCCTGAAATTGCTGCAAGAAAACAACTCGAAATATTTACTTTTATTTTAGAGGATCTAATTGATAAACTTAATATTAATTTAAAAGATTTAGATGGGTTTTCAGTAACCATTGGTCCAGGTCTTGTTGGATCACTTCTTGTTGGAGTTGAAGTAGCAAGAACACTTGCATATTCTTTAAAAAAGCCATTGGTAGGAATAAATCATCTTGAAGGGCATATTTATTCTATTTTTTTTGATAATAAAATAGAATTTCCTTTTCAAACCCTAATTATTTCAGGAGGTCATACGATTCTAATAATTTTTGAAGATCACCTTAAATATAAAATTTTAGGTGAGACAGTTGATGATGCATGTGGTGAGATAATAGATAAAATAGGCAGAAAATTAGGTTTTCAATATCCTGCTGGATCTGAACTTGATAAACTTGCTATTGAAGGAGATCCTTCATATTATAAATTTCCGACTCCAAGATTTAAGGAGAAAGAAAAGGAGTATAATTTTTCATTTTCTGGTATCAAAACAGAAGTATTAAATATTATTAAAAAAGGTGATTTTAATCTCGAAAATTTAATAGCTTCTTTGTTTTTTTCAATATATGAATCTTTGATTAAAAATATAAAGAAAGTTTATGAAAAAACAGGAATAAATAAGGTATCAGTTGTTGGGGGTGTTTCTGCAAGTAAATTTTTAAGAAAAACTTTTTTAAATGAAAAGGATTTTGAATTTTACTTTCCATCTTTTGATTTTTCAACTGATAATGGTGGGATGATTGCTCTTGTTGGTGAAGAATATTTTAAAAGAGGTTATGAGTCAAACATTTTTGAAATAGATGCAGTAAGTTCTCTTGAAATAAACAAGAATCCTTTTATATTCAAAAAAAATTAGGAGGTGATTATGAATAAAGATGAGTTAATTAAAATTGCAGAAAGCAATGTACTTCCTCATTATGCATTTATTAAAGAAATAAGAGAGAAGAGTCCAAAGATTATTGTTGAAGGTAAAGGAGCAAAAATATTTGATATAGACGGGAAAGAATATATTGATGGTTTATCAATTCTTTGGACAGTTAATATTGGTCATGGTAGAAAAGAAATAATAGACGCATTGAAAGAACAACTCGATAAAATTAATTATGCAAGTCTATTTGGAGGCTATTTCAATGAACCTGCTATAAAACTTGCTGATAAACTCGCAAAAATAACTCCGTCAAGTTTCAAAACTTCCTTTTTCATTTCAGGAGGTTCTGAAGCAGTTGAATCAGCAATAAAATTTGTAAGACAATATTGGGCAATTAAAGGAATACCAGAAAAAAAGAAAATAATTTCAAGAAGAGAATCCTATCATGGAGTTACATACGGCGCACTTTCAGCAACAGGTTTAAGAATCTATAGACAACCTTTTGAACCACTATTACCTTTCTTTCTTCATGTTTCACCTCCTTATTGCTATAGATGTGATTTTGGGAAAGATCCATCAACATGTAATGCTGAATGCGCCAAACAGATTAAAGATTTAATTCACTATGAAGGTGCAAGAACAATCGCAGCAATAATAATGGAACCAGTTATGAGTGCCGCTGGTGCTCTTGTGCCCCCAAAAAAATATTTTGAAGTAATTCAAGAAATCGCAAAAGAAAATCAAATACTGATAATTGCTGATGAGGTAATAAATGCCTGGGGTAGATGTGGGGATTTATTTGCTTCAAACATTTTCAATCTCGACCCTGATATTATGATTTTTGGAAAGGGTATAACTTCTGGATATGCTCCTCTTGGAGCTATGATTGTTAAAGAAGAACTTTCTAATGTTTTTATAGAAAATATGTTTGTTCATGGTCATACATTTGGAGGACATTGTTTATCAACCGTTGCTGCTTTAAAAAATATTGAATTGATTGAAGATGAAAAATTATATTTAAAAGCAAAAGAAAAAGGAGAAATATTAGCAAAATTATTGAAAGAATTATATAAGCATAAGAGAGTCGGAGATATTAGAGGTATTGGACTTCATTGGGCAATTGAATATGTGAAAAATAAAGAAACCAAAGAGAGGATACCATCAAATATCAGATTTGCTATGAGAGTAGAAGAGGCAGCCTATAGAAGAGGTTTATATCTTTGTAGAGCATCTGTTGATAAAACTTATATAGCACCCCCACTTGTTATTGAAGATGAAGATATAAAAAGAATTGTTGAGATACTTGATGAATCGATAGATGAGGCTTCAAGAAGCATAGAAATTTAATTTTTTTTAAACTTTGCTAATTTTTAGGCAATTTTATTATTTTAAAATTATGTTATAATTTTGCCATGGAGAAAATAAAATATTTTCCATGGGAGTCATTAATTGATATTTTATTAAATTATGTGGATATTGGTATTCATATAATTGATAAAGATGGTGTAACTCTTTTCTATAATAAAGCCAATTCAAAACTTGAAGGTTTAAATGAGGATGAAGTTATTGGAAAAAGCATTCTTGAAATTTTTCCATCTCTTACGTATGAAACATCAACTTTACTTAAGGTTCTAAAAACGAAGGAACCAATATTAAATAAACTTCAAGTTTTTTTAACATATAAAGGTAAAGAAGTAACGACATTAAATAACACTTTCCCTCTTTTTTATAGAGGAGAATTAATTGGTGCAATTGAGTTATCAAGAGATATTACAGAAATCAAGAAATTATCAGAAACCATTATAGAATTACAAAGTAAAAATAAAAAACAAAAGGAAACTCAAATATTAAAAAGAGATATATCTGATTTTAAAACCAATGATGAGAATTTAAAGAAGCAATTAAAAGAGATAGAAAATTTTAAAAATCTTAACACTCCAGTTTTATTAATTGGCGAAAGCGGGGTTGGAAAAAGATTATTAGCAGAAATTATACATTTTACCTCTGATAGAAAAGAAAAAGATTTCCTTTACCAAGATTGTGATAATACAGAAGAATCGATCCTTGAGGACACAATTTTCGGATTACTTAAAATTTCAGAAGGTTCTACTCTTTATATTGCGAATATAGATAAAATGCCATTAAGATTACAGGACAAGTTTCTTTATTTTCTTGAATCAAAAGAACTTAACTTTAAACTAATAACATCAATCGAAAATTTGCCAATTTTTGCAATAAATAGTGGAAAATTAAAGAAAGAACTTTTCTTTTTAATCTCAAAAATTGAGTTTATTATAAATCCATTAAGAGAAAGAAAAGAAGATATCATTTTATTATTAAATTATTATTTTGATGAACTTGAAAAGAAATATGGTTTAAATAAAATTTATGATGATAGTTTTAAAGAATTTCTTCTATCTTATTCCTTTCCTGGAAATGTTAGAGAACTATTTTATATTCTTGAATATTCATATTTAAATAGCAAAAATTCAAAGATAACAAAATCAGATCTTCCAAGTTCAATATATTTTAAAGAATTTGATCTTTCAAAAGAGACATTGGAATTTGAAAAGAAAATAATAAAAAAAGTTTTATATCTTACCAATTTTAATATCTCAAAAGCAGGAAAACTTTTAAAAATTCCAAGACAGACTCTTCAATATAAAATTAAAAAATATAAAATCTAAGGAAGGAGAATGAAGAAATGAAGGGAGATAAATATGGTATTCACAGAGTAATCGAACCAAAAGGCTACTTACCTCAACCTGCTTTTAAACTTGATAATGATTTCTCAAAATTATATTCAAATGAAATCCTTATTGATGTATTGTTCTTAAATATTGATTCTTCATCATTCACTCAAATAAAAAATGAAGCAAATAAAGATAAAAAGAAGATAGAAGAAATAATATTAAAAATTGTGAACAATAGAGGGAAAATGCATAATCCTGTAACTGGTTCAGGTGGAATGCTTGTTGGTGTTGTTGAAAAAATTGGAGATGATTTGAAAGATAAAATAGATCTAAAAGAGAAAGATAAAATTGCTTCTCTTGTTTCTCTTTCTTTAACACCTTTAAAAATAAATAAAATTAAAGAGATTTATTTGGATAAAGATCAGGTTGAGATAGAAGGAAAAGCGATTCTTTTTGAAAGTGGGATTTTTGTCAAATTACCTGAAGATATAAATTTAAAAACTTCATTATCAGTTCTTGATGTTGCAGGAGCACCAATACAGGTAGCAAGAATTGTTAAACCCAATGATTATGTTTTCGTTATAGGAGCAGGCGGTAAATCAGGGATTTTATCTTGCTATGAAAGCAAGAAAAGAGTAGGTCCAAAAGGAAAAGTTATTGCAATGGCTCATTCAAAAAAATCCTATGAAAGATTAAAAAGACTCGAATTTTATGATCATCTTTTTATGGGAGATGCCCAAAATCCAACTTCAGTTTTAGATGAGATTGAGAGAATAACAGAAGGAAAACTGGCTGATGTTGTTGTTAACTGTGTTAATGTTCCTGATACAGAATTGACATCTATTTTGACATGTAAGGATAGAGGTGTTGTATATTTTTTCAGTATGGCAACTTCTTTTACAAAAGCAGCTCTTGGGGCAGAAGGAATTGGCAAAGATGTTGATATGCTAATTGGAAATGGTTATGCAAAAAATCATGCAGAATATACCTTAAATTTATTGAGGGAATCAGATAAGTTAAGAGAGTTTTTTGAAGAATATTTTGGAGGTGATAAATGAGGGATTATAGAGAGATAGAAATTTGGAAAGATGTCGAAGAAAAAGATTGGAATGACTGGAAATGGCAATTAAGAAACAGAATAATGGACCTCGAAACTCTTAAAAAAGTTATCAATCTTAGTCAAGTTGAAGAAGAAGGTGTAAAGAGTTCTTTAAGAAAATTGAGAATGGCAATCACACCATACTGGATAACACTAATGGATAAAGATGATCCAGATGATCCAATAAGGAAACAGGCAATACCAACCATTAAAGAACTTGAAATAAAAGAAGAAGATATCTATGACCCATTGTATGAAGAGGTCGACTCCCCAGTTAAAGGCCTTACACATAGATATCCAGATAGGGTTCTTTTTTTAATAACAGATCAATGTGGTATGTATTGTAGACATTGTACAAGAAGAAGATTAGCAGGTGAGAGAGATATGTCAAGGACAAAAGAAGAACTAATTTCAGGTATAGAATATATAAAAGAACATCCCGAGATTAATGATGTTTTGCTTTCAGGAGGAGATGCCCTACTTGTTGGTGACGATAAACTTGAATTCATTATTAGAGAACTTCGAAAAATTCCTCATATTGATGTTATAAGAATAGGCACAAGAGCACCATGCACTTTGCCAATGAGAATAACTGATAACCTTGTTGAGATGTTAAAAAAATATCATCCAATTTGGTTAAATACTCAATTTAATCATTATAAAGAAATAACTGAGGAAAGTAAAAAAGCCATTTTAAAACTTGTTGATGCTGGTATTCCTGTTGGTAATCAAACTGTTTTATTAAAAGGAATAAATGATTGTCCAATTATTCAGAAAAAACTTGTAAATGAACTTGTAAAAATAAGAGTAAGACCATATTATATATATCAATGTGATCTATCTCAAGGTATTTCACATTTCAGGACATCTGTTGCAAAAGGGATAGAAATAATTGAAAATCTTAGAGGACATATATCAGGTTTCAAAGTGCCAACATATATAATTGATACTCTTGGAGGTGGAAAAATTCCTGTTTTTCCAAATTATTTAATTTCAATGTCTGATAGAAAAGTTATATTAAGAAATTATGAAGGTGGTATTTTTTCATATACAGAACCAATTGATAAAATATCAAATTGTCCAAAAAATTGCGATTTATGTGAAAAAGAACCATTCCTTGAAAGTAAAGACGGTCCTGCCTCAATGCTTTCTGGAAAAAGATTATTAATTGAACCTGTTGAATCTCAGAGAATTAAAAGAAGAAATGGAAATAATTCCTCTAATCATTAATAATAATATAAAAATTCTTTCAATTTTTGGCTTAAGTAAAAATTGCGGGAAAACAACTACCTTAATTGAATTGATTGAGGAAGCAAAGAAAAATAATCTCAATATTTTTGTTACATCAATAGGGCTTGATGGAGAAAAATTTGATTCACTTTATTATTTTGAAAAACCATTAATAAAAGGCTATAAAGGAAATTTAATTGTTACATCAAAGAGTTCTTTAGATAAAATTAATATAAAATTTGAAATAATAAGAAAATTTGATATTTTTACACCACTTGGTGAACTATATTTAATCAAATTAATGGAAGATGGTTATATAGAAATTTCTGGACCCATGATTTTGAAAGATTTAAAAAAAATTTTAGATGATGCAAGAAATTATAATATAGATTTAATTTTAATAGATGGAGCAGTTGATAGAAAAATTGGAACATTTTTTTCAGATGGTGTAATTTTACAAACTGGTTTGAATATTGGCGAAAATATTAATGAAATTATTGAAGAAACAATTTATTATAAAGATGTGTTTACAATTAAAAAGATTGAGGGAGATTTAAAGGAAAAAATTTTAAAAAATTATCCTGAAAAAAAATATTTATTCATAAAAAATAACTATCTAGAAGAAAGCGATCAAATTTTAAATAAAGATTATAATAATATATTTGTCAAAGGTGCATTTACTTCTGAATTTTTTGGTTATTTAAAAGACAAAAAAAATATAAATATAATAGTAGAACATCCAACAAAAGTTTTTTTAAATAGAGAAATTTATAGAGAAATGATAAACTCAGGTATTAAATTTTTTACATTAAAAGAAGTAAAATTGATAGGTGTTTCATTTTCAACCTTTAACCAAGATAATTATTTTAATAAAGATGATGGGAAAATTTTATTTAATAAGTTAAAAGAACTTATAAAACCTATAATTATTTTTGATGTTATGGAAAAAAGTGGAGAGTAATATGAAAATAGGAACCTTATCACTTGATGAAAGAAAAATTATTTATGCAAAAAGTTTGGGGAAAAAAATTGCTGATGATGTTTTAGAGGAGATAAAGCCTTATACAACAAAATCAATTGAGAGGGCAATTTTAAGAATTTTTGGAGTAAATGGAGTTAATTCAAAAGGAATACCATATGTAAATTCAATTATAGATAAGTTTCAAGAAAAAAATTTAATTTCAAAAGGTATTCTTTTTTTAATTTCAAATGCTTTAATAAAATTTAATACTAATTCAATTCAAAGATTAATTGAAGAAATTGATGAAGATAAAATAAATATAACAAAATTAGAATATGGTGATAAAGAAAAAATTAAAATTTTAGCTAAAGATTTAATTAAAGATGGAGTTTCAAAAATAGTAAAAAAGAAAAAAGAAAGAGAAAATATGATATTAAAATACCCTCTTAAAGAAAAACCACATTTATATGTTATAGTTGCAACTGGAAATATTTATGAAGATGCAAAGCAAGTTAAATCTGCTGCATATCTTGGTGCTGATTTTATTGCTATTATTAGAAGTACAGCCCAATCACTTCTTGACTATGTACCTTATGGTTTAACAACAGAGGGTTATGGTGGTACTTATGCAACTCAAGAAAATTTTAGATTCATAAGAGAAATACTTGATGAAGTAAGTAAAGATATAAAAAAATATGTGAAACTTGTTAATTATTCATCAGGTTTATGTATGCCTGAAATATCAACACTTGCTACTTTAGAAAGGTTAGATTTGATGGTTAATGATGCACTTTATGGAATTTTATTCCGAAACCTAAATCCATTAAGAACTATGATTGATCAGAGATTTTCAAGGTTTATTCTACATATTGGAGGTATTCCTATAGTAACAGGTGAAGATAATTTAATAAAAACTATTGACTCAAAAGAATTCTATTATACTGTAATAGTTTCTCAAATAATTAATGAACAACTTGCAAAAAATTGTGGAATGGATGAGAATGAAATAGGTCTTGGTCATGCATTTGAACTTGATCCAAACTTAGAGAATGGATTTTTATATGAAATAGCGCAAGCACAACTTGTAAGAGAACTTTTTCCAAATTCACCAATAAAATTTATGCCTCCAACAAGATATAAAACTGGAAATATTTTCTTATCCCATGTTATGGATACACTTTTCAATATAGTTGCAAATCTTACAGATCAGGAAATTCAACTTTTAGGAATGTTAACTGAAGCTCTTCATACTCCTTTAGTTCATGATAGATATCTTTCAATTGAAAATGCAAAATATATTAGAAATAATTTAAAATCAATTTCTAATGAATTTATCATCAAAGACGATGGAATTATAAAGAAAAGAGCAGTTGAGGTTTTTGATAAAGCGGTTGAAAAACTCGAGGAAATATCCTCTATGGGACTTTTTAAAGCATTAGAAAAGGGGTACTTTTCAGATACTAAAAGGCTTAAAGAAGAAGGAAGAGGATATGAAGGTGTAATAAAAAAAGATGATGATTATTTAGAAATATATGACTTATTATGAAAAGGAGTCATTATGAAAGATAAAGAAAAATTTATAAGACCTTATGGTGATACACCAGATGATGGAATAATACAAATAAGTTTTACAATTCCACTTCCTTTACCTTTTTCAAGAGAGGTTGCCAAAAGAATTGTAAAAGAAATGGGTCTTTCTGATGAAAATATTGTCTTTGAAAAAGATATCTATTCTGGATTTTCTTTTTTCATAATTTATGGAAAATTTAATAAATACATTGATATTTCAAAAATAAAAGTTAAAAATAATGAATTAACTATTCCAGATTTTTTTGAAATAGAAAAAATTATGGAAGAGAAAATTGGCAAAAAAATAAAAATTATTGCTTGCACTTTAGGATCAGATGCTCATACTGTTGGGCTCGATGCAATTATAAATGCTAAGGGATATAATGGAGATAATGGTCTTGAAAGATATAAGGGTTTTGAAATCTTAAATTTAGGCTCACAAATTCAACATGAACTGCTTATAAAAAAGATACAAGAGTACAAACCAAATGTAGTTTTAATATCACAAACAGTGACACAGAAAAATATTCATCTTAAAAATTTAACTTTACTTTCAGAACTTCTTGAAGCAGAAAATTTAAGAGACAAGATACTTTTAATTTGTGGTGGTTATAAGATAACTCCTGAACTTGCCCATGAACTTGGATATGATATGGGTTTTGGAGCAAACACTTATCCATCTCAGGTTGCATATTATATAGTAAATGAATTAATAAAAAGAAATTTATTAGATAAATGGAGTTAAGTTATGGAAAAATTAATCATTACAGTTGCTCCAGTTGGAGCAGAAGTAACGAAAAAAGAAAATCCCTATCTTCCAATTACACCTAATGAAATTGCTGAAGAAGTTTTAAGATGTTACAATTCTGGTGCATCAGTTATACATCTTCATGCAAGAGATGAAGCGGGTAATCCAACTCAAAAAAAGGAAAGATATAAAGAAATTATTGAAAAAATAAGAGAAAAAGTTCCAGATATTATATTACAGATTTCAACAGGGGGTGCAATTGGAATGAGTTTTGAAGAAAGGGCTGAACCACTTGAACTTAATCCAGAGTTTGCGTCCTTAACACTCGGAACAGTAAATTTTGGAGAGGGAGTTTTTTATAATCCTCCTGATTGGATTAAAAAATTCGCATTGATTATGAAAGAAAGAAAAATAAAACCTGAAATTGAAATTTTTGAAAAAGGAATGATTGAAAATGCACTTAAACTCTTAAAAGAGGGTCTTTTAGAAGAGCCACTTCATTTTGATTTTGTATTAGGTGTTCCAGGTGGTATGAGTGGAGATCCAAAAAATTTAATTTTTCTTATTGATTCGATTCCTCCAAATTCAACATGGATGGTTGCTGGAATTGGAAAATATGAATATCCTTTAAGTATAATTGCAATTACATTAGGTGGAAATGTAAGGGTTGGTTTTGAAGATAATATATATATTAAAAAAGGAGTTCTCGCAAAATCAAATGCTGAATTTGTTGAAAGAATTGTGAAATTTAGTTTAGAATTTGGAAGAGAGATAGCAAAACCAAATGAGGTAAGAAAAATTTTAAATATTACTAAATAAAAAAATAAAAATTTTTTTATAACTATAAATTCATCAGTTTTAAATCTTTAGATATAATTAATTTTGCTTCTGTATTTTTAATAACTTCATCAATAGAAGTTTGAGGATTAATTTCTTTTAGCATTAAACCATCACTATTTACCTCAATTACTGCAAGTTCAGTTACTATTAAATTTACTTTTCTTTTCGCAGTTAATGGATATCTACATTTTTTTACAATTTTAGGTTCTCCTTTTGCAGTATGCTCCATTGCAACAATAAGTTTTTTTGAGCCAGTTGCTAAATCCATTGCACCACCTATTCCTGCTATCATTTTTCCGGGAATAATCCAATTAGCCAAATTTCCTTCCTCATCAACCTGAATTCCACCAAGAACAGTAACATCTAAATGTCCTCCTCTTATCATTGTAAAAGATAAAAATGTATCAAAAAATGAAGAGTAAGGAAGAGTTTTAACTGGTGTATTTCCTGCGTTAGTTATTTCATAGTCTGGCTTTTCTTTATTAACTTCTCCAATTCCTAAAATTCCATTTTCGCCTTGAAAAATGACATTTATATTTGGAGGAATATAATTTGAAACAAGAGTTGGGATTCCAAAACCAAGATTTACGATATCACCATCTTTAAGTTCTTGTGCTACTCTTTTTGCAATTATTTCTTTTGGTTCCATTTTTTAATTTCCTCCCTTGACAATATAATCAACAAAAATTCCGGCTGTTTCTATCTCATTAGGATCCATTTCTCCAATTTTCATTAAATTTTCAACCTCTGCAATAACCTTTTTACCTGCAAGAGCCATAACTGGATTAAAATTTCTTGCAGTTCCATAATATTTTAAATTACCAAATTCATCCCCCCATTTTGCTTTAATTATAGATATATCTCCTCCAAGAGGTTCTTCAAGAATATATTCTTTGTCATCAATAACCATTTTTTGTTTTCCTTCTTCGACTACTGTACCAATACCAACTGGTGTTAATATTCCTCCAAGACCAGCACCATAAGCCCTCAATCTCTCAATTAAAGTTCCCTGAGGTACAAATTCTACTTCAATTTCTTTATTCAAATATTGTTTTTGAGTTTCTATATTGGTACCGATATGTGTTGTTATTATCCTATTAACTCTCCTATTTTTAATTAGTTTGCCTATTCCTTTATCTGGAAAGGATGTATCGTTACATATCACCATTAAATTTTTAGCACCTGATTCAAGAATTGCATCAATCAATATCTCACTTGTTCCATTTGCAAGGAATCCAGCAATTAATAATGATGAACCATCTTTTAAATAAGATAGTTTTAATGCTTCTAAGGGATTTTTAATTTTTTCAAGCACTCTACACCTCCCTAAATTACAATTATAATATAAAATAAAAAATGTTATAATAATTAGAAAGTTTTAATTTATGATAGGAGGTTTATTATTTTCAGTTCAAAAGAAATAAGAAAAGAGTTTTTGAAATTTTTTGAATCAAAAGAACATTTAGTTCTTCCTTCATTCTCTTTAATACCAAAAGACCCTACTCTTCTTTTTACAGCAGCAGGAATGGTGCCTCTTAAATCATATTTTTTAGGAGAGGAAGAACCACCAAAAAAAAGAATTACAACCTGTCAAAAATGTTTAAGAACAAATGATATTGAACAGGTGGGTAAGACAATAAGACATCATACTTTTTTTGAAATGCTTGGAAATTTTTCAATTGGAGATTATTTTAAAGATGAAGCAATTAGTTGGGCATATGAACTTTTAACAAAAAATTTTGGATTAGAAAAAGAAAAAATATGGGTTTCGATATATCCTGATGATGATGAAGCATTAGAAATCTGGAAAAAGATTGGAATTCCAGAACAAAAAATAGTTAAACTGGAAGATAATTTCTGGAAAATGGGGGAGGAAGGTCCCTGTGGTCCAGATTCTGAATTATACTACGATTTAGGCGAAGATTTTCCATGTAAAGAACCATCACTTGGTCCTTTAAATGAAGGAGATAGATTTATAGAAGTTTGGAATCTTGTTTTTACTCAATTTGATAGAAAAAAGGATGGAACTCTTGAACCTCTACCAAGAAAAAACATTGATACTGGAATGGGTTTAGAAAGAATTACAATGATACTTCAAAATAAAAAAAGTAATTTTGAAACTGATCTTTTTTCTAAAATAATTGAATCAATAAAGAATCATTTGAATGTTGATTATTATGATGAAACTAAAATCAATATTAGGATTATTGCAGACCATCTAAGAGCAATTACTTTTTTGATAAATGAGAATCTTTTTCCTTCAAACGAAGGAAGAGGTTATGTTTTAAGAAGATTAATAAGAAGAAGTTTTTCTTCTGGTTGGTCTCTAGGTGCAAGAGGTCCATTTTTATATAAATTATATCCATCTGTTATAGAAACCTTTAAAGGAGTATATGATTTAAGACAAAATGAAAAAATTGAAAAAATATTGCTTAGCGAAGAAAAAAATTTTATGGAAACTTTAAGTCGAGGACTTGATTTCCTTTATAATTTAATAGAAAACACAAAAAAATCTAATTTAAATGAAATTTCTGGCAAAGATATTTTTTTCCTTTATGATACTTATGGTTTTCCCGTTGAACTTTCTGAAGATATATTATTGACAAAAGGTTTAAATTATAATAAAGATGAATTCAAAACAATACTCGAGGAATCAAGAAAAAAAAGTAGAGTTGTTACAAAAGAATCAAAATTATATGAAGAAAGTCTTGATTATATAAAAATAAAAGAAGAGATAAAAGAAACTGAGTTTGTAGGATATGATAGCCTAATGTCAGAATCTAAAATATTAATGATTTTAAAAAATGGAGAAAAAGTAGATAGTTTAAAAGAAAAGGAAGAAGGGATAATAATTCTTGATAAAACACCATTTTATGGTGAAAAGGGTGGTCAGGTTGGGGATAAAGGTATAATAAAAGGTGGTAATTTTGAAATTGAGATTTATGATACAAAATCGCCTGTTGAAAATTTGATTATACATTTAGGGAAAGTAATTAAAGGTGAGGTAAATTTAAATACTGAAATTATTGCAATTGTTGATAAAGAAAGAAGAGAAAGTATAAAAAGAGCTCATACTGCTACACATTTACTGCACAAAGCTCTTCTTACTGTTCTTGGTGAACACTCAACACAGAAAGGTTCTTATGTTTCAGAAGATTTCTTAAGATTTGATTTTTCTCATTTCTCACCTCTAACAGAAGAAGAGATAGATAAAATTGAAAAAATGGTAAATCTCTGGATATATAAGGCATTCGATGTAACAACTTCTTATAAAAATATTGAGGATGCTAAAAAAGAGGGTGCTATAGCCCTTTTTGGTGAAAAATACGGAAATATTGTAAGAATAGTAAAAGTAGATGAATTAACGAAAGAGTTATGTGGTGGAACACATGTTTCTAACTCTATAGAGATTGGCTGTTTTAAAATAATTTCAGAAAAAGGAATAGGTACTAATTTAAGAAGAATTGAAGCATTTACTGGTTTAAAAGTGATAGAAAATTTGAAAAATTATGAGAAAATTTTCAATAAATTAGAATCTGTACTTTCATCCAAGGGCGAAAATTTATTAAATAGAATCTTGGAATTAAAAAAAGAGATAAAAGATAAAGAGGATGAAATCGATGTTTTAAAAAGAAAATATTTTGACACTCTTATAGAAAAAAGCCTTCAAAATTATAAATTAATCGATGATATAAAATTGATCATTCTAAAAGAAAGAAACTTAAACTCTCAAGATGGGTATTACTTATTTGATAGAATTAAAGAAAAGGAAAATTCTTTTATATTTTTATTTTTCTTTAATAAGGATTTAAAAAATTTAACCATTTTTGTTTCACAAGATCTTACTAATAAAATTTCTGCTAATGATATTTATAAAGAATTAAATAAAAGAAATTATGGAAAAGGAGGAGGTAAAGAAACTTTATCCTCTGGGAGAGTAGAAAAAATCGAGGGTTTGGAAGAAATTGTTATTGATATAATTAAAAAAGGAAAATCAAAATGAAAAGAGTTCTTGGAATTGATTGGGGAGATAAAAAAATGGGAGTAAGTGTTTCTGATTTACTACATATTACAGCATCAGGTGTTGGAGTTTTTTATGGAGATAAGGAAGAAAAATTCAGTAAAATTGAAGAATTGATAAAGAAATATGATGTAGATGAAGTTATTCTTGGTTTTCCAATTTCATTATCAGGGGAAGTTGAAAATCAAGGAAAAAAAATCATTGAAATAAAAAAAGAAATGGAAGATAGATTTAAAATAAAAATTGAACTAATTGATGAGAGATTTACATCAAAAATTTCAAAAAATATTTTTTCTTACGAGAAGAAAAAGAGGTTAAAAATTAAAGAAAAAAGAGTCGAAGACGATCTTTCAAGTGCAATTTTGATACTAAATTCATATCTTTCGAGGTCAAAATGAAATATTTAAAAATCTTTTTAATTTTTTTTGTAATTTTAATTATATTATTTCTTTCAATTGGATTTTATGCTTACTATGAGTCACAGCCACCTTCAGATTTTGTAAGTAAAGAAGTTTATATAAAAGATAATTTGACAACAGAAGAGATAGCAGAAAAATTAAAAAATGAAAATATTATAAAAAATAAAATTATTTTTTCATTACTTGCTAAATATTTAGATATTGAAGATAAATTAAAATCTGGAATATATGAATTTGAGGAAAAAATGAATGTAAGAGATGTTCTTATAAAACTTACTGAAGGAGGTTTATCACCATATATAAAAGTTACAATTCCAGAAGGTCTCAAACTTACTGAAATTGCTGAAATTTTTGAAAAAAATAATTTATGTACAAAAGAGGAATTTTTAGATGAAGTTAAAGATATAGATAAATACAAAAAATATATTTTTGAAGATGCAAATACTCTTGAGGGATTTTTATATCCCGACACTTATTTTTTTGAAAAGGAAAATTTAACAAAAAATATTGAAATGATGTTAAATAATTTCATTCAAAAATTTAATGAAGTATATAAATGTTATAGTGGAGATCTTAATAAATATGATATTCTAAAACTTGCTTCAATTGTTGAAAAAGAAGCACAAGATAAAAATGAAAGACCTATAATTGCTGGAGTTTTTATAAATAGATTAAATCTTAATATGTTACTTCAAGCTGATCCTACATTAAAATATATATTACCTGATGCTGGATATACATTAACATCTAAAGAACTTGAAATAGATTCTCCTTATAATAGTTATAAATATCCAGGACTTCCACCAACACCAATATGTAATCCAGGGATAGAATCAATTAAAGCAACAATTAATCCTGAAAAAACAGAATATTTATATTTTGTTGCAAAAGGTGATGGCACTCATCTTTTTGCAAAAACATTTGAAGAACATTTAAGAAACATTTCAAAGGTGATGCCATGAAAAGATTTTTAATTGGAATTTCAGGAGGAACAGGTTCTGGAAAGACAACAGTTGCACTTAATATAAAAGAAAAAATTGGCGAAGAAATTCTTATTCTTGATATGGATTCATATTATAAAGATCATTCAAATATAACTTTTGATGAAAGATTAAAAATAAACTATGATCATCCAGATGCTTTTGATATACCTTTACTAAAAGAACATATCCAAAATTTGATTGATGGAAAGGAAATTAAAAAGCCGATTTATTCTTTTGTTGAATATGTTAGATTAAAAGAATATGAGATTATTAAACCTCAAAGAATCATAATATTGGAAGGAATTTTTGCTCTTTTTTATGAAGAATTGAGAAATCTAATGGATATAAAGATTTATGTTGATACAGATCCTGATATAAGACTTATAAGAAGAATATTAAGAGATACAAAAGAAAGAGGTAGAACCCTTGATTCTGTTATTAAGCAATATACAGAAGTAGTAAGACCAATGCATATTCAATTTGTGGAACCAACAAAGAGATTTGCTGATATAATTATTCCTGAAGGAGGATTCAATATTGTTGCAGTTGATATTGTTGTTAGTAAAGTTAGAGAGTTATTTAAGGAGTGATTTATGAGTGAATCTGTATTGAGGATATATTTTCCAAAAGAAGAGATTGTTTTTTTACAAACTCTAATAGAAGCCCTTGAAGGGAAAGCAATGATTCTTTATACATTTGTTGAAGAAAATGTTGGTATTATGGATCTTTCTTTTGATAATAAATTTTCAAAAGATATTAATAAATTTTTAAAAGAAGTTTCTGAATATTTTCCGTTAATTTATGAACCAGTGAATTTTGGAAATGCATAAGAAAATTTTTTATCCAGATGAATATTATGAAAAAATTGAAGATATTGATTTAAATAAATATAGAAATAAATTCAAAGCATTAATAATTGATCATGATAATACTCTTATTAAAAGAGGAGAAAAGATTTTAGAAAAAAGTGTTTCTGATTGGTTAAAAGAAGCATATAAGAATTTTAAAATTGGTGTTATAAGTAACAATAAAAAAAATAAATTAAATTTTATTGAAAATAACTACAAAATTCCAGTTATTGAAAATGCTTTAAAACCTTTTCCACATTCTTTTAAAAAAATGATGAAAATTTTAAATGTTAAAAAGGATGAAGTTATTCTTATTGGAGATCAAATATTTACTGATATTTTAGGTGGTAATATCTTAAATTTATATACAATTCTTGTTGAACCAAGAGATAGAAGTAAAGATTTTATTTTGACTAAGATTCAGAGATTTTTTGAATCATTTTTTTTAAAAAGAATCAAGAACTTAATTATGCTATAATTAACCTATGGATAAATATAAACAACTCGGTAATACTTTAATAACTGATGGAATAATAACTGAAGAACAACTAAAGATTGCTCTTGAAGAACAAAAAAAGAGTGGTTCAACACTACTTGAAACATTAAAAAAATTGAAATTCATAAACGAAGAAACATTCGCAAATCTTCTTGCAAGGCAATGGGGTTTTCCTTATATAGATTTATCAACAGTTGAAATAGATAAAGATATTGTTCATATAATTTCTGAAGAAATAGCAAGAAGATATCAAGCAATACCATTTGGAAGAACAAGGGATGATAAGATTATGGTTGCTATTGCTGACCCAACTGATATAGTTGCAATAGATTATTTAAGAAATTTAATTTCTAATTCTAAACTTTATGTCTCATCTTATGAAGCAATTTTTAGAAATATAGAAAAATATTATTCTATGGAGACAACTGTAAAAGAGGCTGTTAAAGAGATGACAGGTGGAACATCTATAGAAGTTGAAAGAGAAGAAACAAAAGAAATTGAACTTTCAATAGATGAAGCAAAAAGTTTGGCTGAAGCCGCGCCAATTATAAGATTAATGAATCAAATTATTACTGAAGCAATAACATCAAATGCTTCAGATATTCATATGGAACCACAAAAAAGATATTTAAGAATCAGATACAGAATTGACGGAGTTTTAAGAGATACAATGAATCTTCCCAAAAATATTCAACCAGGAATTATATCAAGAGCAAAAATAATGGCTAATCTTGATATCGCTGAAAGAAGAAGACCGCAAGATGGAAGAATTAACTTAAAGTTTAGAGGAAGAGAAGTTGATTTAAGAGTTTCAGTTTTACCTGGAATTTTTGGAGAGAAGGTTGTATTAAGAATTCTTGATAAGGAGAGATCTTTAATTCCACTTGAACAACTTGGTTTTTCAGAGGAAAGTTTAGAAATATTTAGAGGTTTGATAAAACAACCATATGGTATGATACTTATAACAGGTCCAACGGGTTCAGGAAAATCTACAACACTTTATGCAATATTAAGAATTTTAAATTCACCAGAAGTTAATGTATTAACTGTTGAAGATCCTGTTGAGTATCAACTTGATGGAATTACACAAGTTCAGGTGAACCCAAAAATAAATTTAACATTTGCAAATGCATTAAGGTCATTTCTAAGGCAAGATCCTGATATTATTCTTGTTGGAGAGATAAGAGATAAAGAAACAGCACAAATTGCAATGGAAGCAGCATTAACAGGTCACCTTGTTTTTTCTACTCTCCATACTAATGATTCTTTTTCCGCTCCAACAAGATTAATCGATATGGGTATCGAGCCATATCTAATAGCATCATCACTTATAGGGGTGACAGCACAAAGATTAGTAAGAAAAATCTGTAATGATTGTAAGGAAGAATATAAACCAAGCGAATTTTTATTAAAACAGGTTGGTATTGACAATTACGATGGAGTTTTTTATAGAGGAAAAGGTTGTATAGCCTGTAATAATAGTGGATATAAAGGCAGAATTGCAGTACAAGAAGTTTTGAAAATTGATGATAGAATAAGAGAGATGATTTTAAATAGAAGCCCATCAACAGATATTAAAGATTATGCAATTAAAAATGGAAACATATCATTACTTCAAGATGCAATTGATAAGGCAAAAAAGGGAATAACAACTATCGATGAAGTAATAAGAGTTATTTCTACTGTGGAGGTCCTTGAAGGATGATTTATAAACTCGATGATTTACTAAAACTATGTAAAGAAAAAAATGCTTCAGATTTACACTTAACTGCAGGTCTTCCTCCTATTTTCAGAGTTAAAAAGAATTTAATATCTTTAAAAGGAGATATCTTAACTCCTGAGGAAATTGAAGATCTTGTGTATCCAATAATGAATGATGAACAAAAAAATAATTTTAAAATAAACTGGGAAATAGATTTTTCTTTTGGAATTCCTCATGTTGGAAGATTTAGAGTGAATGTATTCAGACAGAGACAAACAGTTGCAGCTGCTTTCAGAGTAATTCCCTGGGATATACCTACTTTTGAACAACTTGGTTTACCAAAAGTTATGAATAAAATTGTAGAACTTGAAAAAGGTTTTGTTCTTGTAACTGGTGCAACAGGAACTGGAAAATCAACAACACTTGCATCTGTTATAGATAAAATTAATGAAACAAGGAGTTTACATATAATAACAATTGAAGATCCGATAGAATATTTACATAGACACAGAAAAAGTGTTGTTGTTCAAAGAGAACTTGGTTCAGATACAAAGTCTTTTCCAAATGCTTTAAGAAGCGTTTTAAGAGAAGATCCAGATGTTATTCTTGTTGGTGAGATGAGAGACCTTGAAACAATTTCTGCTGCTATAACAGCAGCAGAAACAGGACACCTTGTTTTTGCAACACTTCACACAAACACTGCTGCACAATCAATTGATAGAATAATAGATGTTTTTCCTCCTCATCAACAACAGCAAATTAGAGTACAACTTTCAAATAATTTATCAGCAATATTTTCCCAACAATTACTTAACAAAAAAGATGAGAGTGGCCTTATTCTTGCATCAGAAGTATTAATTGTAACACCAGCAGTAAGAAATTTAATTAGAGAAAATAAATCCTATCAGATTAATACAATAATACAAACTTCAAGAGATCTTGGAATGCAAACTATGAATCAATCATTAAAAGATTTATATGACAATGGATTGATTACATATGATAGTGCTTTAAGATACTCATATGATAAAGAAGAAATCATTAAAATGCTGGGGAGGGTAGATTATGGCAAAGTTCAAATATAGAGGAAGAGATTCATATGGAAAAGTAATTGAGGGCAAATTAGAAGCAACTTCTGCTGAAGAACTTGAAACATCATTAAAAAAGAGGGGACTAATACCTTTAAAAATTGAAAAGACAGAAGAAAGTGGTCTTGAAGGTTTGCTATTTAGATTTTTTGGTAAAAGAGGAGTTAATATTCAATCTCTACTTTTCTTTACAAGGCAATTCACAACAATGTTAAAAGCGGGTTTACCTCTTACAAGAATTCTCGATATATTATCCTTCCAATCACCAACAAAAAAATTAAGAGAGATATCAAAAGAGATAAAAAAGAATGTTGAATCAGGTATACCATTATCAACAAGCATGTTAAATTTCCCTTCTGTTTTTTCAAATCTTTATATAAGTATGGTTAGAGCAGGAGAAGTAGGAGGTACACTTGATAGATCTCTTGAAAGAATAACTGAATTTCTTGAAAATGATTATAGAATCAGGCAAAAAATAAAAAGTGCTATGAGTTATCCTCTTTTTGTTTTAATTTTTGCCTTTTCACTTGGTTTTTTCATGCTGTTAGTTTTTGTTCCAAGATTTGCTGGATTTTTTGCAGATTTGAATGTCCCTCTTCCAGCAATGACCGCTTTTACATTAAATCTCTCAAGAATGCTTACAAAATACTGGTGGGCTATATTAATTGCAGCTATTGGTGTTTATGCTTTATATAATGTATATAAATCTACACCACAGGGAAAAGAAAGAGTTGATAAAGGTAAGTTAAAGATGCCAGTTTTAGGAAGAGTGAATCACTTAACTATTATGGCAAGATTTTCAGGTACCTTATCATCTTTACTCGCTGCTGGAGTTCCACTTCTTCAGGCATTAGATACTGTTTCAACGACAGTTGATAATGTAATAATTGAAAAAGAGATAATGAAAATTGAAGATAGAGTTAGAAGAGGAGAAACTTTATCAAAACCAATGGAAGATTCTGGTCTTTTCACTCCAATGGTAATTCAAATGACGGCAGTTGGAGAAGAAACAGGAGAACTTGAGGATATGTTACATAAAGTATCTGCCTTTTATGAAGAAGAAGTTGATAGGGCAGTTGGACAATTAACTTCATTAATAGAACCATTATTAATTATTTTTGTCGGAGGAATAATAGGTTTTATAGTTATTTCACTTTATCTTCCAATATTCTATATGGTCGGTCAGATTCAATAATAAATAATGACTAAATCAGAAGAATTTCTTGGTTCTCAGGGAAAGGTCTTAGATATTTTTGAATATTTTATTATAAGAAATGAAAATATAACTATTGAAGAAATTTCTAATCTTTTTAAATTAAGTAAATCAGGAAGTTTAAGAATTCTAAACATTTTAAAAAAGAAAGGTTTTATTGAATATTCAGAAAATAAAAAAAGTTATATTTTAAGTCAAAAATTTATAAATATATTTTTTAAAAATATAGTAAAAAATCCTATAAATTTTATTTTAGAGAAAATAATATTAAATTTAAAAAATAGAATAAATGAGGATATATTTATTGCAAGGTTGGAAGATAGTAATATTAAAATTTTAAAGGTTTATTCAACATTTAATAACACCTATTTTGAAAAAGATGAAATTCCTTTTTATACATTATCATCTGGTAAAATTTTAGTTAGTTTTCTAAAAAAAAGAGAAAGAGAGAATTTAATTAATAGTATTAATTTTAAAAAATATACAGATAACACAATTACAAAAAAGGATGCTTTGATAAGAGAGATTGATAAAATAAGAAAAGATGGATTTTCCATATCAATTGAAGAGTATAAACTTGGCTATTGTGATATCTCTATTCCTATTTTTGATAAAAAAAATAAAAATTTATATTCAATAACCATTATTTTTCCTAAATATAAATTCACAGAAGGTTATAAAAATTTTCTAATAAAAGAACTTTTTTTATCTAAAAATAATTTAGAAAAAAAATTAAAACAATTCCAGAAAATATTTTCATAATTTTCCCCCTTGACATAATAGATAGTTTCATTATAATAGTGTTATGATTTTTATTTTTGTGCTACAGGAGATAAAAAAATGGAAGAAATAATTAGATTTGGTGTTTCAATTGAAAAAAATGTTCTTAATAAATTTGATGAAATGATTAAAAAAGAGAACTACCCTACAAGGTCAAAAGCAATTGGTGATTTAATAAGAGAGAGTTTAATAAAAAGAGAATGGTTAAGAGGTGGAGAAGTTGCTGGAGCAATTACTCTTGTTTATAATCATCATAGAAGAGAACTTGTTGATAAATTAACAGATATTCAACATGATTATCATAATATAGTTATCTCAACCCTTCACATTCATCTTGACTATGATAATTGTCTTGAAATAGTCGCTGTTAAAGGAAATGCAAAGGATATTGTTAAATTAAGTAATTTATTGAAAAGTACAAAAGGTATAAAACATAGTTCTATGATTGTAACAACAACAGGAAAGGAGGTTTAAAATGCATATACCTGATGGATTTTTAGACACAAAAACATGGATAAGTTTTTGGGCTATTTCATTTGGTTCATTAAGTATTGCAGTTAAAAAAGTTAAAAATCAATTAGAAGAAAAAACTATTCCTTTGATGGGAGTACTTGGAGCATTTGTTTTTGCTGCACAAATGCTTAATTTCCCTGTTTTAAATGGCACATCGGGTCATTTTGTAGGAGGTGTTTTAATTGGTATTATCCTTGGTCCATATCTAGGTCTTATTGTTATGTCTGTTATTCTTCTACTTCAATCACTTCTATTTGCTGATGGAGGAATTCTTACTTTAGGTGCAAATATTTTTAATATGGGATTGATTGGTACAATTTTTGGTTATTATATCTATAATTTCTTTAAGAAGATTTTAAAAGGAAATTTCTTTATCGCATCTTTTATAGCAGGATGGTTATCAGTAGTTATTGGAGCATTTTTTTGTTCCCTTCAACTTTCAATATCAGGAACAGTTCCATTATCTCTTGGATTACCAAGTATGGTTGGAATTCATGCACTTATAGGTATAGGAGAAGGTTTAATTACTTCATTAATTCTAAGTTTTATATTTAAGATTAAAAAAGATCTTGTGTATCAAAAAGTTTAGGAGGAATTTTATGAAAAAAATTATTTTATATGGTTTTATAATAACAATAGTTTTAGTAGTTTTATCGCCAATTGCTTCTTCTTTCCCAGATGGTCTTGAAAAGGTATCGGAAATATTTAATTTTTCTGAAAAAGGAATTAATTTAATAAATTCTCCAATCGCTGATTACTCTTTAAGATCAATAAAAAATGATTCATTATCTACTATATTGGCTGGTTTTATAGGAGTTTTAACAGTATTCTTTTTATCTTTTGTCGTTGGATATGTTATTAAAAGAGTAAAAATTTGATTTATTCTGGTATAATAGACAAACTTTATAATAGAAGAGGTTGGATTTATAAAATTCATCCCTTGATAAAATTTATATATATAATAATTTTTTTAATATTAATCCTAACAACAAATTATTTAGAATTTCAAAAGATATTTTTTTATCTTATTTTTACATTTTTCTTAATTATTTTAGGTAAAGTTTCAATAATTAAAATTTTAAAAAAAGTTTTAGGAATATTACCCTTTTTTATTTTGATTTCAATATCATTTTTATTTTTTAAAAAAGGTACAATTTTGGAAATTAGTTTATTCAAAATCTTTTTCTTTAAAATCCAATCAAACTATCTTAATTTTATATTAATTTTATGTAAATCGATTAATTCTCTTATTCTTGTAATTTTTTTAATACAGACGACTGATTTTAATTTATTAATTAAAAGTTTAGATCTTATTTTAGTTCCAAAAATTATCACATCAACAATTCTATTTGTTTATAGATACATTTTTGTTTTAGTTGACGAGATTAAAAGAATGGAGTTAGCAAGAAATTCGAGATATTTTGGAGGTTTTATAATTAATCAAATTGTAGTTTATGCAAATATAATTTCTGTTTTATTGATTAGATCGATAAATCGGAGTGAAAGAATTTATTTTGCAATGGTAAGTAGAGGTTACGATGGGGAAATGAAAAATTTGGATTTTGGTAATTTTAATAAATTTGACTTTTTATTTTTATTTTTATTTTCTTCTATTTTATTATTCATAAAATTTCTATTATGAAAAAGGTTATTGAAGTAAAAAATTTATTTTATACTTACTCGAATGGTTTATTTAAACTAAATGATATCAATTTTGAAATTTATGAAAATGAAACAATCGGAATAATAGGAGCAAATGGTGCAGGTAAAACTACTTTAATTTTAAATTTAAATGGAATTTTAAAGGGAAATGGTTTAATAAAAATTTTTGATATGGAATTAAATAATGAAAACATTAGAAAAATTAGAAAAAAACTTCAGATTGTTTTTCAAAATCCAGATGATCAACTTTTCTCTCCTACTGTTTTTGAGGATGTTTCTTTCGGTCCACTAAATTTAGGATTATATAAAGATGATGTTTTAAAAAGAGTTGAAGAGGCATTAGAAAAAGTGGACATGACTGAATATAAATATTATTTTCCTGATCATTTAAGTTTTGGAGAAAAGAAAAAAATATCAATAGCGACGATTTTATCAATGAAACCGGAAATTATTATTTTTGATGAACCAACAATTGGTCTTGATCCATATTCAAGAAAAAATATTGTTAATATTATTAACACATTAGAAGGAACAAAAATTATAGCATCTCATGATCTTGATATTATTTATAAACTATGCGATAGAGTGATTTTATTGAATAAAGGGAAAATTATAAAAATTGGTTTAAAAGATGATATATTAAAAGATAAAATTTTGCTTGAAGAAAATAATCTTGAAGTTCCCTTAACTGCTTTAATTAATTTTTAATCTTCAAATTTTACTGCAGTACCATATGCAAGTAGTTCTGCTGCACCTTGCATAACACTTGCAGTTACAAATCTAATATTAATTACAGCATCTGCACCAAGTTTTCTTGCTTCTTCTTCCATTCTATAAAGTGCTTGACTTCTTGCTTCTCTTAGAAGTTCAGTATATTCTGATATCTCTCCTCCAACAAGGTTTTTTAGTGCTGCTGTAAAATCTTTTGCAAAACTTTTAGCTCTTACTGTAATTCCAAGAGCAATACCTAAAACTTCTTTAATTTTTTTGTTTGGTACAAAATCACATGTTGTTAAAATCATAACTCACCTCCTTAAAATTTATCTATTCCCTCTTCCTTTCCTTTTTTTATTTTTTCGAAAATAAGAGAAAGAAGAATTATTATAAAACCTGAAAATATTAAAATTATTGCTATTTCTAAAACTATTGGTAGAGTAAATTTGAAAAGAATAGTTATAATCTGATAAATAACATAACCAACGAAAATCGCGACGCCCAATATAAAAATAGTAATTCCAAGATTTTTCATTTTTTCATTTTATTATTTATATTAGCACAATAATGGTAGAATTTATAAGAGAGGTGAATTATGAAAGAGAGAAAAGTAATCTTTAAGTGGCAAATTTTTGCATTTTTATTTATTATATTTATTGGTTCAATGCTTCACTTTGTTTTTGAGTGGTCTGGAAATTCAAAAATTTTTGCTTATTTTGCTGCAGTTAATGAGAGTACATGGGAACACCTTAAACTTGCATTTTTCCCAGCACTTTTATTTTCATTAATTGAATATCCATTTGTTAAAAAATATGTTAAGAATTATTTTTTAGGAAAGGTCATAGGTTTTTACATAATGCCAATAACAATAATTGTTTTATTTTATGGATACAAATTTATATTTAAAAGTGATTCACTATTTTGGGATATTTTTATTTTTATTCTTGCTACATTTCTTGGTGAGTATGTTACATATAAATTTTTAACTAAAAAAGAGAGTTTAGGGAAAAATTACCAAATATTATCAATAATTTTATTTTTGACAATCTTTATCTCTTTTTCTTTATTAACTTACTTTCCACCAAAAAACTTATTATTTAAAGACCCAATTTCAGGTGGTTTTGGTATAATTTCACACTAATTTATTTCATAAGTAATTATTACTGTTTTTGTTATTCCATCCCAATCTACTTTACATCCTAAATTTTCTGCAACAAATCTAACAGGAAGCATTGTTCTACCAGAAATAATCATAGGAACAACCTTTGGATTATTAGGATCTATTGGTGTATCAATTCCATTTACTCTTGCAATATTCTTACCTATCCATAGTTCAATTAAATTTTCTTTTAAAGAAACAGTAACTTTCTTTTCTACTCCATCCCAACCAACATTTGCTCCTAAAGTTTCTGCAACCCATCTAATTGGTAAAAGTGTTCTTCCTTCAACTATCTGTGGTGGAACATCTATTTCTTTCTCTATTCCATTTACAAGCATAATTAAATTTCCTATTTGAAGTTTTAAAATAATTTTCTCTTTTTCTTTTATCTTTTCAAAAATAACTTTAATTTTGTGATCATTTTCTAAATCTTCAAATTTATAAGTTTTAATAAAACCGAATGATTTTCCATCAATAATAACCTCTTTAACAAAATATCCTTCATCTGGTATAAAAGAAAGAAGAATACTTCCACCATATTCAACTTCAATATCTTGAGATGGATTTACTTTCCCGCCATCATTTGATTCAATTTTTATAATACATGGATTAAAATATTTATAAATTCCTCCACCTAATGAAAATGCATAAAGCACTTTTGAGTTTATTGGATCAAAATAGATAAGTCTTACTCTTAAATCATCAAGGTCTTTATTTATAGCAAAAAAATTTTCTCCTGAATCAGTTGATTTTAAAACCCCACTAAAAGATGTTGCTAAATATAAAACATTTGAATTATTTGGGTCAATTAAAATGTTATAAATTGAATAATCATTTATAATATTAACTTCATATAAAAGTTTCAAACTCTCACTTTTTTGAATCCAACTCTCTCCACCATCAATTGATTTAAATAAACCACTATCGGTACCACAATATAAAATATCTGTATTATTGTAATCAATTGTAAGTGAGTAAACTATAAGATCAGTTAATCCATTATTTATTGAAAACCAGTTTTCACCCCCATCAATTGATTTAAAAATTCCACTCCATGTTGCTATATATAAAATATTTGAGTTTTTTGGGTTAATTAAAAATGAATTTATTCTAAAATTTGTAATTCCATTATTTATTTTAAACCAAGTTAAGCCTTGATTTGTTGATTTATAAATTCCACTCCAAGTAATAGAATAAATTATTGAATTATTATTTTTATCAATTCTTACAAATTTTACATTTAAATCTTCAATTCCATCATTTATTTTTTTCCAACTTAATCCTCCATCAATGCTTTTTAAAATTCCATCTCCTTCAGTTGATACATAGATTATTTTTGTGTTTTTTGAATCAATCTCAATAGAATTAATATTATATTCAGTTAATCCTAAATTTTTCCATATTTTACCTTGATCTTCGCTTTTGAAAATTCCATTATTTGTTGAAACATAGAGAACTTTTGAATCATTTGGGTCAGGTGTGAAAAAATTTATATAACCACCATATAATTCATATGTAATTTTTATCCAACCTTTTTCATTTGCTTTAACATTTCTTTCATAAAAACTTATATGAAATAATAAAAAGAGGGTTAAAAAAATTAAAATAAAAAATTTAAACTCTTTTTTCATAAGAACCTCCCTTTTTACTAAATTATAACAAAATAAAAAAGGTCTGATAAAAATCAGACCTTTAAAAAATCTTTTGCCTTTTAATAATTATCTTTCTAACTTTTTATGACACAACCACCAATCAAAACATTCAAACTCACCCTTTTTAGCCCTCTCAAATCTTTCTTTAGCAGTTTTAACATTATTTGCAGGTGGTATTATTACATGATCTTTTCCAACAACTTCACTTTCTGGCCACATTGCAGGCATTGCAACTCCATATTTATCTGATACCTGCATTCCCTCAACTGCTCTTAAAATTTCATCAATGTTTCTTCCAAGCTCTTGAGGGTAATAGAAGATAATTCTTATAAACCCTTTATCATCAACAACAAAAACTGCTCTAACAGTATTTGTCCCTTTTCCAGGATGAATTAAACCAAGTTTATCAGCAACCATACCAGTATCAGCAATGATTGGAAATTCAATTTCAACTCCGAGTTTTTCTTTAATCCACTCTTCCCACTTAATATGAGCAAATACCTGATCGACTGAAAGGCCTATCAAATCACAATTAAGTGCTTTAAATTTTTCATACCTTTTTTGAAAAGCAACAAATTCAGTTGTGCAAACTGGAGTGAAATCTGCAGGATGAGAAAACAAAACAAACCATTTACCTTTAAAATAATCTGGTAATACTATTTCACCATGTGTTGTAACGACTTTCATCTCAGGAAACTTATCACCTAATAGCGGAATACCCTTTCTCTCTTCAAAATCACTCATTTTTCACCTCCTATTTTTAATTATATCAAAAATAAAATTATTTTAAATGTCAATGAAAAAAAATTAACCCAAGAATTTTCTAATTGATGCAGATTTTAAAATTAGTTCTTGAATGCTTTCAAATTTATTGTTTTGAATATAATCAATAATTGAATCGACTATTTCTTGATGTTCACTGTTTATTTTGAAATCAATTCCTAACTCCTCAATTTTCATCTTAAATTTATCACTTAAAAATGGAGAGTTAAAATTAATAAATTTTAGAGAATCTTTTAAATCAATTTCAAAATTTTTGTATACTCCTTTTAAAAATCTTATATCACAACTATCAATTGAATTAAGTCCTAAAATTTCAGGAGGGACTCCAATTGAATACATTGAACAAACAAATGGAATTGCTCTCGGAAGGTTAATACCAAATTTTTCTCTTGAATATCCAAATAAACCAATGTGAAGTTTTCTTTTTCTTCTTTTTGGAACATATTTTGATAAATTTTTTATAATTGGTGCAAATTCAATTAAATTCTTCTGATACTCATTAGAATATTTATTAATTATCTCAAGAGATTTTTCTTCATCAATCTCATCTGGTCTTTTAAATTCAGAATTTTTCAATAAATTTATTGCCTTTTGAACCTTTTCTGGTGGATGGTCATATTTAAAAGAAGATTGAATTGTAAATGTGTAAACTCCTTTATATTCACTTAAAACCTCATTCACTCTATATGGATTTAAATTTCCTCTAAAGGGAGATGGACCTGTTCCTAAAATTGGATAAATTTTTATTCCTATCTCCTCTTCCAACTTAAAAATTCTATTCAATGCAATTTTATTCAATAAAACAGCACTAACAAGACCATAATTTAAAGCAGGATCTGATCTTGCAAAGAAAACTCTTTGATATTGAACTTTTTTATCTTTAAGATACTCTTTTAAAATATTGTATGAATTTAACATCTGCTCCATATCTTCAAAAAGAGGAATAACATTAATCTCTTTTGGATTTATTTCTCCAATCCACTCACAAATTTTTATATCATTGTCAAAAAGAGAACAATTTTCTTTTCCAACTACAAAATTTTTATAGTAATAAAAAATTCTATTTAAACTCTCTGAGTTTGATGTCATAGGAAGTATAACTTCAAAAATTGGTGGAAAATCACTTTTATAGAAAAGTTTACTAGCATCAAAAGATCTAGGAATGCTTTCAAGTGCCTCAATTAAAATTTTTGACTCTGCCTTTTCGATTTCTGGATTTGGAACTCTTAAAGTTATAAAAACATCCTTTCCAATTACATTTTCTTTGAAGTATGAATCATATTTTGATAAAAGTTTTCTTATTACATAATTGTCAACCTCTTTTCCCTCAGAATCCCACATCTGCTCATCGCAACCAAGATGAGAGAATACATAATATGCTTCTTTAATTTCATCTTCTCCTCCCATCTCTGAGTTTTCTGCATAAAATGGAGGATTGACATTATCTGGATGTTGAGTGCTCATGCATCTTGGAATCTTCCTTATCATAATAAAAAATAATATAGAAAAATGTATTAATTTTGTCAATAACATATTTTACGTAGTAAAATTAATTTATGAAAATAAATAAAGCAGTTATACCTTTAGGAGGTTTAGGAACAAGGCTACTTCCAATTACAAAATCACAACCAAAAGAGATGTTGCCAATTTATGACAGACCAGCAATACATTATGCAGTTTTAGAGGCTAAAAAAGGTGGCATTGAAAATTTTTTATTTATTACAGGAAGAGGAAAAGAATCTATTGAAAATTATTTTGATTATTCATTTGAACTTGAAGAAAGATTAAAAAAGGATAAAAAATTTGAATATTTAGAAAAAGTTCAAGAGATTTATAATTTAGGAAAATTTTTCTATATAAGACAAAAAGAACCAAAAGGTTTGGGAGATGCAATTTATTTATCAAAAGATTTTGTAAACACAGAACCATTTGTTGTTATTCTCGCAGATGATATCTTTATTTACAATGAGCCACCAATTAAAAAATTGATTGAAATTTTTTATAAATACAATGGAATAATTTTAGGTATTAAAAAGGTACCATTTGATAAAGTTGAAAGATATGGAATTATTAAAGGTGAAAAAATTGAGAATAATTTATATAAAGTTTCGGATCTTTTAGAAAAACCAAAGAGAGAGGAAGCCCCATCTAATTTAGCTATAATAGGAAGGTATATACTTATGCCTCAAATTTTTGATGTTTTAAAAAATTTAAAACCTGGTAAAAATAATGAAATTCAATTAACTGATGCAATAAAAGAATTAATTGATAAAGTTCCTATTTTCGGATATGAAATTGATGATAAACATTTTGATATTGGAGATAAGTTAGACTTTATATTAGCAAATGTTTATTTTGCATCTATGGATAAAGAAATAAAAAAAGAATTATTAAATAAAATTGAAGATTTAATAAAAAAAGAGAAGGGGGTCATTTTAAAATGACCCCTTAATCTCTTTAATTTTATACAGGAGCCAAAGTTCCTGCAAATATCATCCATGCCAAAGCACTTTTAGATAGTAAAGAGAGAATTATGTAAACTTTTTCTCCAAAAAGATAGTCTTTCCATTTACCAACCTTTTTATATTGTAAAAAAGCATTAACAGCAAAGATGTTGAAGAAAACAAATATTGTTGGTATTATTGCATAAACAAATGCAGGTGGTTTAGCATCTCCTGAACTAAGTGCACCATAAAAGTAAAGGAAAATAACAATCCAAGGAATTATCCCAGCAATTGAACCATAAATAAAAGAAGTCCAATTTGTTTTTTGTGTGTATTGGTTATGATATTCAAACATAATACCAAATAGATTCATTGTAGCATTAAGACCAAATATTAAAATTAGAGCACCAAGATCCCAAAGACCAACAAGCATACCAATAAGAACAATCATTAGAGAAGAACTTAAAGCATACTCATAAAATCTAACTGGATTCATTCCTTTTTTTAGATTGTTAACATAATTTTTATAACCTATAGTAGATAGATAAAAATGAGCAACTGCAGAAATAAGAAGGAACATTGCAACTGCTGGTCCAAATCTTAAATTATAAAAAAGTTGAGGATTTGGTTTAAGTGAAAAAGTTGATCGGTCAAATGTTAAATAATTTGTAAAAATTGGGTAAGTTTTGTCATTGCTTAAAACAATCATTAAAATTCCTTGAATTAAGTGTAAAAAACCCATGAACAGGTTAAATTTTCTTAATCCCTGAAATTTTTTTTCATCATTCATATTAAACCTCCTTTATTTTATAATTATAACAAATTTAAAAAAATTTTTAATATCTGAATTTTTCAGATTTTATAATTTAATTATCGATTTTTTCAACCTTTAAAATTTCGACTGGCTCTCCCCACATATATATTGTTGATAAATTTTTTCTTAGCCTTCCTTCAAATTTAATTTTCATCCCATCAACTTTAAATTCGTTTGATAAATTTATAGGTTGATAATTTTTTCCATCATCTCCTATTATTCCATAAAATCCGCTTTCAAGATTAATGAATTTTATTACATCTGATTTTTTTATTCTTAAATTTTCTTTTATGAAATTAGTATAAATAATCAGTGAAGTTATTCCCAACACTATTATAATTAATATAACAAATATAATCTTTTTATTCATTATCTCCTCCTTCATAATAATAAACTTTAAATCTGATAAAAAAGTTTCAAATTTTTATAACATCATATTTTTAATAAATAATGATATTTATTCAACCACTCAATACTTTTTTTATATTCAGGTAAAATTTTAGAAATTTTTTCATAAAAACTTTTACTATGAGTTTTATCAACAAGATGAACAAGTTCATGAATAACAACATAATCAATTATTTCAATTGGAGCCATAATAAGTCTATAAGAAAAATTTAAATTTCCTTTTGAAGTACATGAACCCCATCTTTTAGTTGCACTATTTATTTTTATTTTATTGAATTTAAAGGAATTCATTTTTGAATAATAATCTACTCTTTGAGAAATAACTTCTTTTGCTCTATTCTTATAAAATTTTATAAAAGCATCTTTTGCTTTATCTAAATATTTTTTTGATAAATAAAACTTATCTTTAAAAATTAACGACTCTTTTTGATTTTCAACGATTTTTAATTCAAAAGATTGACCAAGAAAAAGAAAAGTCTCACCATCTTCAAAATTTTTAGGTTTTAAATTTTCTTTTCTTTTTTCTACTATTCTTAACTTTTTGTAAATCCAATTTGAGTGCTTCTTTAAAAAATTATTTATTTCAAAATTTCTTGCTTTATTTGGAACTCTTAAAATAATTTCTCCAAATTCACCAATCTCAATACAGAAACTTTTTCTCTTACTTCTTACTATTTTTGAAACTTTAAAAACCATAAAAAAATTATATACTTAAAGCATGGGATATAAAAAGAAAACATGGAAAGAAAAATTAGAGAATAATAAAAATTTTCCAAAAGTGCTTTATTTTAAAAATAGTTTTCCTTGTGCTAAAGCACTTTTGAAATTAGGTGCAAAAGATGGTGATTCTGTTGTTCTTGCTCCACCAATGGATGTTTATGAAATTATGAAAAGTATTCCAGAGGGGAAACTAATAACTTTAAATAGAATTTGTGAAATTCTTTCAAAGAAATATAATACTAAATTTTGTTGCCCTCTAACAACTGGTATTTTTGTAACAATTGTTGCTAATGCTTCAGTTGAGACAGGCGATAATGTTCCCTACTTTAGAACAATTAAAAATAACGGAGAACTTAATGGAAAATTTTTAAGTGGATTAGAGGGACATAAAACTCTTTTAGAAAAAGAAAATCACAAAATTATAAAAAAAGGCAAGAAGTATTTTGTTTTAAATTTTGAAAATTATTTAGTTTGAATTTTGGAGGTATTCAAAATGAATTTTAATTTAAAAAAACTCTTTTTATCAATATTAATTATAGGTCTTTCAACTTTTTCCACAAATTGTTCTAAAAAAAGCATACCTAAAAATATTGAATATAGAAATAATGAATATGGTTTCATTTTCATTTTGCCAGAAAGTTGGAAAGGTTATTCAATAGTTTTTGATAAATGGGAAGGTTTCTCTTTTGATGAAAATGGAAATCAAAAAATAGTTGAGAATGGAGTAATAATTTTAATAAGACATCCAGAATGGAGTTCAAGTGATCCAAGACAAGATATTCCAATTATGGTTTTCACAATAAATCAGTGGAATTTGCTTCAAGAGGATAAATTTCATATAGGAGCAGCACCAATTAATCCAACTGAACTTGGAAAAAACAACAAATATGTTTTTGCCCTCCCTGCTAGATATAATTTTTCATATTTAAAAGGCTATGAAGAGGTTGATGCTATTTTGAAAGGAAATGCTCTAAAAACTTTTAATATAAAATGATTTATTTTTTAAGTAATTTTTTATATTTATCTTCATTCTTTGCACTTATGATAAGTTCTTTAATTTCATTAGGCAAATTTTCTTCCTGCCATTTAATTTCTTCTTCTATTGAACCATTTAAAGCATTTACTACTTTTAAAGAATAGATTGATGAAATGATTGAATGATCAGCCATATGTGCTGTTAATCAAGTGTGACCAATTGCATAAGCAAAAAATTTCTCAATTGGACTAATTGATTCTTTTGCAATATAAAAAGCATCTTTGGCAAATTTCCTCGCTTCACCAACAGATATTTTTCCTTCTCTCCACTCTTCAGATTTATTTAATAAATTTATTAATCTTATATCTATACCTTCACCAAGTAGATTTAAAACATGTTCAACACAAAGAGAAGCCCATCTTGATAATAATATATGTGTATTTTTATCAAGTAACCCACCTCTATCTTTTAATTTAAATCTTATATCTCTCATAATTTATTTAAAAATTTGATTTCAGAGGTAAGAAAATAAAAATTTTGGCTCCTCGGGTAGGATTCGAACCTACAACCTAGTGGTTAACAGCCACCCGCTCTACCGTTGAGCTACCGAGGAATATCTTTTATAAATTATATTTAATCTTTCAATTTTGTCAATATATCTACTTTTACTATATCAATCCTTTTTTAGAAAGGTAATTATTTAAAATTTTCCTAATTTTTTCTAAAGACATTGGAACTCAAAAAGTTTCTTTTCCATTAACATATATAGTACCTGATCCATATTTTAATATATCTTCTTTTGAAAAATGAGTAACCTTTTTTATTTCCATTATTTTCTACTATAATTAATAATAATAACACTTAAATAGAGTTTTTTTAATTTATCAAATATATGTAAATTACTTGATATAAATTGATGAAATTGTTAAAATCTAAATAGTTAGATTTTTTAGGAGGATGTGATGATAGATGTCAATGATTTAAGACCAGGAGTTACATTTGAACTTGAT
Organism: Caldisericota bacterium; assembly: GCA_039793425.1. Lineage (GTDB taxonomy): Bacteria > Caldisericota > Caldisericia > B22-G15 > B22-G15 > JAAYUH01. The sequence goes on along the minus strand of JBAMLT010000192.1, from coordinate 16,934 downwards.
GGAGAGGTCTGGATTGTTATTAGTTTTCTACATGTTAAACCTGGAAAAGGTTCAGCATTTGTCAGAACAAAAATAAGAAACATAGAAAATGGAAATGTTGTTGAAAGAACTTTTAGAGCAGGAGAAAAAGTAAAAGATGCTTTTGTTGAAAGAAAAGAATTTCAATATATGTATAATGATGGAATAAATTATTTTTTTATGGATAATAAAACATATGAACAGATTGAACTACCTGAAGATTTTATTGGAGATGAAAAATATTATTTAAAAGAAAATATGAATATACAGGTATTATATTTTAAGGAAAGACCAATTGGTGTTGAACTCCCCAATTATGTTGAACTTGAAGTTATCGAAACAGATCCTGGATTTAAAGGAGATACAGCTCAGGGAGGTTCAAAACCTGCAGTTTTAGAAACAGGACTTAAAATTCAAGTACCCTTTTTTATTGAAAAAGGTGAGATAATAAAAGTTGATACAAGAACAGGTGAATATCTTGAGAGGGTAGGTAAAAAATGATGAATGATAATTTAGTTATGAGTGATTATGCAATAGAAGAGTTAGTTGTTGGTGTAGTTAAAGATTTCAAAGAAATTGAAGGAATTGGTTCAGATTTTGCAAAAGATCTACTCGAAATTTTTGATGGTGATGAAGCAAAAAGAGGAATTAAAATAAAAAGAGAAAAAGATAATTTATTTATTGATATTCTTTTAAGAGTATATTTTTTAACTAATCTTAAGAGTCTTTCAAAAAAATTGAGAAATAAAATTAATGAAATTCTTTCAAAATTTACTCCTTATAAAAATTTTGAGATAAATTTCTTCTACATAGATGTAAAAGATAAGAATGAAGATTAGGGAAATTGCAAGAGAAAAGGCACTTCAAATCCTTTATGAAAAAGATATAACAATGAAGGATTTGGAAGTAATTTTAAAAAATTTTGATTTTGATAATGCTCCAGAGGATTCAATAATTTATGCAATTTCTATTTGTAAAGGTGTGGAAGATAATATAAATAATTTAGATGAAATTATAAAGGAGCATTTGATTGATTGGGAGTGGGATAGAATTTTATATATAGATAAAAATATTTTGAGGATTGCGACATATGAGTTAATTTATAAAAATGATATACCAACAGCAGTTATAATAGATCAGGCAGTTAGAATTTCAAAAAAATTTGGAAGTTTTAATGATTCATATAAATTCATAAATGGTATTTTAGGAAGGATTGCAGAGAAATTTAGAAATGAAAAAAAGACTTGAGGCAAAAGTTTTTGGAATAGTTCAGGGTGTTGGATTTAGATTTTTTATTCATTATTATGCAAAAAAATATAATATAAATGGTTATGTTAAAAATGATTTTGATGGTACAGTATCATTTGTAGGAGAAGGTGAAGAAGATGACTTAAAGAGGATTCTTGATCACTTAAAACAGGGTCCTACTGGTGCAGAGGTTAGAGAAGTTAAATTTGAATGGAAAGATTTTAAAGATGAATTTAAAAATTTTAATATAAAATAAAAATATGGAAGAAATTTTTATTTCTTTTTTAAAAGAAAAAGCTAGTTTAATAGAAAATGAAATTGATAAAGTAATAAGTCAATATAAAACATCTCCACTCTTTCCTGCTCTTTCATATTCATTAAAAAGTGGTGGTAAAAGATTAAGACCTATTCTTCTTCTTGCTTCATACTCTTCTTTTAAAGACGATATTGAAAAAGCGGTTCCTTTTTCAGTTTCAATTGAATTCATTCACACGTATTCACTTATTCATGATGATCTTCCTTCTATTGATAATGCTGATACAAGAAGAGGAAGAGCTTCTTTACATAAAGTTTTTGGAGAAGATATTGCAGTATTAACAGGTGATGCATTACTTACTCTTGCTTTTGAAAATATGACAAAATCAAAAGAATTTAATGATAAAATAATCTTAGAATGCATAAAAGAGTTATCAGTCGATGCTGGAATTAATGGTATGGTTGGTGGTCAAGTTATGGATGTTATGACAACACCTCAAGATGCAACAGATGAAGTTTTGTATTATATACACTCAAAAAAAACTGGTTCACTAATTAAAGCATCCATTAAAATCGGTGGAATATTAAGTGAAATTGATGAAGAAACATTAGATAAATTAGAAAATTTTGGAGATAAAATCGGCCTTACTTATCAGGTTCTTGATGATATCGAGGATTCAAAAAATATAAAAGAAGATGAAAATAGGGTAACATTCCCTAAATTTTTTGGAATTGAAAAATCAAAAGAAATTGCAGCAAATTTACTTAATGAATCTTTAATTATTCTTGATAATATTTCATTGAAAAATGAAATATTGAAATCATTTGTTTATTACTTAAAATCATGGCTATCTTAAATAAAATTAATTCTATAGAAGATTTAAAAAATTTGAAGTTGAAGGATTTAAATGAACTTTCTTATGAAGTTAGAGAATATATAAAAGAAGTAGTAGGAAAAAGTGGTGGTCACCTTTCCTCAAATCTTGGGACAGTTGAACTTACAATTTCACTACTTTATACATTTAATCCTCCTTTTGATAAAATAGTTTTTGATGTTGGTCACCAATGTTATGCTTATAAGATTCTTACAGGAAGAAAAGAACTTTTTCAAAAAATCAGAAGAAGTGACGGAATTTCAGGTTATCCATCCCCAAAAGAAAGTATCTATGATACATTTTTTGTAGGGCATGCCTCAAACTCACTTTCACTTTCTTTAGGTCTTGCCTTTTCAAGAGATCTTAATAATGAAAATTATAAAATAGTAAATATAATTGGTGATGGTGCATTAACTGGTGGTGAAGCATGGGAAGCCTTAAATAATCTTGGTCAAAGTAAAAAAGATGTAATTATAATTCTTAATGATAATGGAATGTCAATTTCTAAAAATGTTGGAGCACTCTCTTCATATTTTTCAAAACTAAGAGCAGAAAAATTTTATAGAGAATCAGTTAACAAATTAAATGAGATTTTGAATAAGAGAGGAAAATTTGGAGAAAATTTATTAAAATTTATAAATAAATTTAAATTGATAATAAAAGAGGCTTTAATACCTGGAATAATATTTGAGGAACTTGGAATAATGTATTTTGGACCATTTGATGGACACAACATTCCCCTTTTAGTAGAGGTTTTCAATAAAATAAAAGATTTGAAAAACCCAAGAATTGTTCATGTTATTACAAAGAAAGGAAAAGGAATAGATTTTGCAGAAGAAGAGCCAGATATTTATCACTCATCTCCTCCATTTTTAATTGAGTCAAAAAAAGTAGAATCATTTTCAAATACTTTCGGAGATGAAATTGTAAAAATTGGTAAAAAAGATGAGAGAGTAGTTGCAATAACTGCTGCAATGGAGATTGGAACAGGGCTAAAGAAATTTAAAGATACATTCCCTAATAGATTTTTTGATGTTGGCATAGCAGAAGGACATGCAGTTTCATTTGCAGGAGGACTTGCAAAGGGTGGAAAACTTCCGTTTGTTGCAATTTATTCTACATTTTTGCAGAGAGCAGTTGATCAGATACTACTTGATGTTTCGCTTCAGAAGGTAAAGGTGAATTTTATGGTTGATAGAGCAGGTCTTGTTCCAGAAGATGGTGAAACACATCAAGGAATTTTTGATTTAGCATTTTTTTCTTTTCCAAATGATTTTGTAATCATGGCCTCAAAAGATGGAGATGAATTAAGAGAAATGATGAATTATTCTTTGACTGAAAAGAGAAGTTGTATTATAAGATATCCAAAGGATAATTCTATTAATTTAGGAATTAATAATCCTATAGTCCCGTATGAACCAGAGATTTTAATTGAGGGTGAGGACATTTTAATAATTTCTCTTGGAAGAATATCATATTATGCTTATAAAGGATTAGAAGAGTTAAAAGAATATAACATATTTCCCACCTTAATAAATTTAAGGTTTGTTAATCCATTTCCAACATACACAATAAATAAATATATTGAAAAAAATAAATTTATTATTATTGCTGAAGAACATTATTACTTGGGTGGTATTTTCTCAAAATTATATCCATTGTTACTTAATAAAGAAAATTTAAAAATAAAACATTTATCAGTAACTGAATCATTTCCCCCTATAGGAACAAGAGAAGAATTACTAAAAAGATACAAACTTGATAAGGATAGTATTAAGGAGGTGTTACTAAATTTAATTGGGAAGAAAGTTACGTCTTGATAAAATACTTCTTTTAAGGGGAATTTTCAATTCAAGATCAAAAGCACAAGATGCAATTAAGAAAGGGGTTGTAATTGTTGATGGTAAAAAAATAACAAAAGGTGGAGTTTATATTGAACCAGATGTTGAAATAAATCTCATAGAATCAAATAATTTTGTTGGAAGAGGAGCAGAAAAATTAAAAAAAGTAATAGAAACTTTTAATATAGATATAAATAATAAAGTATGTCTTGACATTGGTGCAGGGACTGGAGGTTTTACACAAGTTCTTCTTTTTTATGGAGCAAAAAAAGTATATGCAGTTGATGTAGGGGAAAATATTTTTGATAAAAATTTGAAACAAGATAAAAGAGTTATTTTAAAAGAAAAAATTAATGCAAGATATTTAACAGAGAAAGAGGTACCTGAAATTGTTGATATTATAACTCACGACACTTCATTTATCTCTTCGAAAAAAATTATAATTATCTCTAAAAATTTCTTAAAATATAATGGTGATTATATTTTATTAATAAAACCTCAATTTGAACTTGATAAAAATTTAATAAAAAATGGAATTGTTGATGATTATAATTTACATGTTAAAATTGTAAAGGAAATGCTTGATTTTGTAAAAAATGAGGATTTTCATCCAATAGGCTTAATTCCTTCTCCTATAAAAGGGAAAGACGGAAATATAGAATATCTTCTATATATGAAAAAAATTAATAGTTTAATTGAATTTTCCTCTGAAGAACTTGCTGAAAAGGTAGTTTCAGAGGCAAAAAGGAGCTTTTATGAAGATAGGAATTTTGTATAAAAATACAAGTGAGGCTAAAAATTTATCTAAAGAAATTGAACAGTATTTGATTGAAAAAGGAAATGAGGTTGTTTTTATTGATGAAGGCGTTGATTTAAAGGATTCAATAATTCTTTCACTTGGAGGAGATGGAACTCTTCTTAAAGCATTTCAGTTTGCATATAAATTTGACATTCCTATTCTTGGAATTAATCTTGGCGGACTTGGATTTTTGACAGATGTAGAAAAAGAGGATGTTTTTGATGCACTTGAAAAACTTATAAATAAAAAATTTTCTATAGAAAATAGAAAGGTTATAGAGGGTGGGATATTAAGAAAGGGGAAAACTTATAAAAAATATTATGCTTTCAATGATTTTGTCATAACAAAGGATGTTCTATCTCCAATTATTACTTTAGAAATCTTTATTGATGGTATATCTGTATCGAAGGTTAAAGGAGATGGTATAATAGTTTCATCTCCAAACGGATCGACTGCTTATTCTCTTTCTGCTGGAGGACCAATAGTATCTCCAAAATGTGATGTATATTTGTTGACAACATTATGTTCACATAAATTAACATCAAGACCAATAATTCTATCAACAGAAGAAAAATTATCTATAAAAGTTATTGAGTCAGAAGGTGATGTGCTTTTTATTGAAGATGGAATAAAAAGAGAAAATATTTTACAAAACGATCATTTAATATTTAAAATCGCTGAAAGAGATGCAAAATTAATTCGTCTTAAAGAGAAAAATTTTTATCTTGTAATAAATTCTAAATTTAACTGGGGAACTTAATTAGTTTATGGATTTATGGTTAAATTGGTTTCTTGAAGGACTCAATAATTTTAATTTAGATATTGATAACGAAAAGATCGAAAAATTTAAAAAATATATTGATTTAATAACCTTTTATAATCAGAAATTTAATTTAACAGGCGAAAAAACAAAAGAAGATATTGCTATTAAACAATTTCTTGATTCTCTTGTGCCCATTGTATATTTAAAAAAATTTAATAATAAGCCAATTTTTATTGATAAAAATCTTGATATTGGTACAGGAGCAGGAATTCCAGGCATTCCACTTAAAATTTTTTCTTATGTAAGCGAATTTTTACTTATTGATTCTAACAAAAAAAGAGTTGATTTTTTAAATAATACTATTAAAGAATTATCTTTAGAAAAAGTAGATATTTTATGGGGAAGAGGAGAAGAAATAATAAAAAAAATAGATTTAAGAGAAAAATTTTCACAGGTTTTTTCAAGATGGGTTCTTAAGATTCCTGGTATTTTTGAACTAACTTCACCATTTGTTAAAGTTAATGGAAGAATCTTTTTATGGAAGGGAGTTGATGAAATAGATTTAATTAAAGAAAGCACCTCTTTTTTAGATGAACTTGGTTTAGAGATTGAAGATATTTTTAAATATGAACTTCCATTTTATAAAAGCGAAAGAGTCCTTCTTATTTTAAAAAAATTTAAAACAACACCACTAAAATATCCAAGAAGTTTTAAAAAAATTAAGTCTCTTTCTTTTTAAGAAATCATGAGCCTTTTTCAATAAAATATGCAGAAAGTAATATCAAAAAAGCTCCTATAAAAAGATTTATAGATAAAATTTCTCTTAAAAAAATTGAACCATATATTATACTAAAAATTGGAACAAGATAACCAACATAGGAAGTTTTTGAAGCACCAAACCTTCTTATAGAATTAATAAAAAATGTATATGCAAATGCCTGTAAAACTATTCCCACATATAAAATAGATAAAAAACCAGAAAATCTAAAATTCGAATTAATAAACCCTTTTGAAAAGATCACAAAAGGAATAGAAACAATAAATGCAAAAAGAACAAGATAAAAACATGAAAGAAAAACATCAATTTTAGAACTTAATTTTTTTAATAGAATTACTCCAAGCCCATAAGTAATAGATGCAAGAAGAATTAAAATAAATCCCATAATCATAAATCTATTACTGTTAAAGAGTTCTTTATAGAATATTATAAAAACACCTAAAAATCCAAGAATAACAAAAAATAACTTGTAAAAAGTTATTTTTTCATCTTTTAGAAGAAGATGTGCAAGTAAAAAAGTGAAAATAGGTGATGAAGATAATATGACTGATGTAATTCCACTTGCAACTGTTTTTTCTCCTGTTGAAATCAAAATCTGTGGTAAATATACATCAACTAAAGATATTAAAATAATAAATAATAATTCTTTTATTGAAATTTTTAAAGAGACCTTTTTCAACTTTAAATAAATTAATAAAGCGGATGCTGCTATTAAAAATCTTAATGATGTGAAAACTGATGGGTGAATTGATGTTATACCAATTTTAATAAACATGAAATCACTTCCCCAGAGTGCTGCAAGAATTAAAAGCGATGGAATATATTTTTTATTCATATTAAAAAATGATAATCTTAAAATAGAAATGAGTCAAGTTGATATAAAAGAATTTGGAGATTCAGGAATTTTAATTAGATTTGAGGAAAAAATTTTGGTTGAAACAAATTTAAAAGTTCATTCTCTTTTAAATTCTCTTTCAAAAGAAAAAATAAAAGGAGTAAAAGAATTTATTCCATCTTATAGGTCACTTCTTGTTGTCTATAACCCACTCGAAATCTCTTTTTTAGATTTAAAAGAGATGATTTTAAATTTTTTAAATAAAAAAGAGAAAATTTTTATTAAAAGAAAGAGAATAATTGAGATTCCAGCATATTTTGGAAGCGATTTAGCACCTGACCTTGTTTTTGTTTCAAAATATCACAATTTAAAAGAAGAGGAATTTATAAAAATTTTAATTAAAAGTCCTTATTTTGCTTATATGTATGGATTTTTACCAGGTTTTATATACCTTGGGGGTCTTCCTAAAATTCTTCACACTCCTCGCCTTGAATCACCAAGAGTTCTGATTCCAAAAGGAAGCATAGGGATCGGGGGAGAGCAACTTGGAATCTACTCCCTTCCTTCTCCTGGTGGATTTAGAATCATTGGTTTTACATATTTAGATCTTTTTGAGTTGAGTGAGAATTTAAAAGTAAAAATAAAAGAAGGAGATTTTGTAAAATTTAAAAGAGTATCAAGAGATGATTTTTTAAAAAACTACATTGGAGTGATTAAATTTTTATGATAAGAGTTCTTGATGAAGGATTTTACTCAATTGTTGTTGATTTGGGAAGAGAAAAATTTTTGCGTTTTGGAATATCACCATCAGGCGCAATGGATGAATACTCTTTTAGATTGGGAAATATATTTTTAAATAATTTTGAAAACACTCCCCAAATTGAAATAACATTAAAAGGACCAACACTTGAATTTTTAGAAGATAAAATAATTTTCTTAACTGGAGGAGAAATTGAGGCAAAATTAAATGATGAGCCTATTCCAAACTATGAAGCAATTTTTGTTAAAAAGGGGTCAATATTGTCCTTAGGATATGTAAAAGAGGGTTTTAGAAGTTATCTTATAATTCAAGGTGGAGTAATTTCAGAAAAGTTTTTAGGAAGTGCATCTTTTGACAAGTTTTTAAATAAAGGAATAAAACTAAAAAAAGGAGAGGTTCTTAAAACAGGAAGCCTTTTTGATAAAGAAGTTTTAAAAAGAAAATTTGACCTTTTTTACAAGATAGATTTAAATCAAAATATTTTTAGAGTTATTTTAGGTCCAGATTTAGAAAGGTTTGAAAAGAGTTCAATTGATGTTTTTTTAAGCGAAAACTATAAAATAACTGAAAAATCAGATAGAGTTGCAATTAGATTAGAAGGTAAAAATTTAAAATTAAAAGAAAATATGGAAACAATAATCTCTGAAGGAGTTTTAACTGGGACAATTCAAGTTCCAAAAGGTGGAGAGCCAATAATTCTTTTAAACGATAGACCAACAACAGGAGGTTATCCTAAAATTGGAAATATAATAAAAGTTGATATATCCCCTCTTTCTCAAAAAAGGTTTTCTGATTTCATATGTTTTAAAAAAGTAAGTTTAAATGAAGCACATAACCTTTTAAAAGAGAGAGAAGAGAAAATTTTAAAATTCAAAGAGAGTCTAAATTTAATTAAAAAATTTTATATTATTTTAAATGATAAAAAGCACTTTTGTATTCTTGAGGAGATAAGAAATGAAGAAAATTTTAATTAATATTGATTCAGGAGAAAACTTTTCAATTTATAGAAATCCAATTGAAGAGGAGTTGATTAAAGATAGTGACCTTATTAACATTGCATGTGGATTTCATTCAGGTGACCCAGATAATTTAAGAGAAACAGTTAAAATAATTAAAAAATATGGAAAAATTCCTGGTGCACACCCCTCTTACCCAGATCTATTTGGTTTTGGAAGAAGAAGCATGAAACTCTCTTATTCAGAAATTGAAAACATAATCATCTATCAACTTGGAGCATTAAGTGGATTTTTAAAAGTTGAAGGAATTACTTTAAATCATGTAAAACCACATGGTGCTTTATATAACGATTCAGTAAAAGATGAAGTAGTTACAGAAGCAATAGGAAGAGGAGTATTTCTTTTCGATAAAAATTTAAAAATGATAGGACTCTCTTTATCAAAACAGGTTGAGATCTGGAAAAAAATGGGTCTTCAAGTTTTAAATGAAGTTTACATAGATAGAGCATACAATGATGATGGAACACTTGTTTCAAGAGAAAAAATTGGTTCAGTTATTACAGATTTAAATTTAATTGAAGAGAGAATAAAAAATTTACTTAAATCAAAAGAAATCATAACAATAAGTGGTAATAGAATTAAACTTGAAATTGATACAATCTGCCTTCACTCAGACACTCCAAACTCACTTGAAATTCTAAAAATTTTAAGAAGATATCTATAAAATCTTTTCAGCAACCAATAACCTTATTATTCCACTTCCAAAAGTATGTTCATTTAACACTTTAAATCCAAAATTTTCAACTAATTTTGATAGATCAAGTTTTATAAACTCTTTTGCAAGTTCACACTCAACCTTATTAAAAAATATTTTAATTAAAAAATTTTGTTTCTCTAAATCAAATTCAGAATAATCAAGAATATTTAATTTCCCTCCCTTAAATAAAACCTTATTTGCATTTTTTAAAATTTTTTCTTTATCAGAATCTTCAAATCCATGAAGCACAAATGATATAAAAACATGATCAAACTCTTCATTAACAGGGAGTTCCTGATCTATTCTTTTCTCAACAACTTCAAAATTTTTAAAAACTCTTTCCCTTTTCCTTGCTTCTTTCAACATATCCTTTGATATATCTAAACCAACAACTTTTCCATTGAATTTTATTTTTTTTAAAATCAAAATATCGTTTTCTCCTGGTCCACACCCAAAATCAATTATCCTATCTCCTTCTTTAAAATCCATTAAATCAATTGCTTTCTTTATAACTCTCTTATAAAATCCAAAAGTAATTAAGTTCAAAAGAGTACCATAATGCCTTGCAAAAAACCCCTCAATTAAAATCTTACTTCTTTTTTCCATAATTTAAAAATATACCACTTATTTTATAAATTTTTATTAATAAATGTTATAATACATTAAAATGGACTTGCATAGTTTAAATGTACTTGAATATTTTAAAATTATAGAAATATTAAAAGGATACGCTAATACTTCAATAGCTAAAAATATCGTTTCATCACTATTACCAACAAATGAACCTGAGGTTATTAAATTGAAATTAATTGAGACAAAAGAAGCAATAGATTTTTTACAAAATGAAGGTAATTTGCCTTTTTCATCGCTTGATGAGATTGAAGAAATCATTAAAAAAGCAAAGATTAGGTCAGTTTTGAATGGTATTGAACTAAACAAAATTAAAAACAATTTATTGATTTTTAATGAAATTAAAGAATTGATTGAAAATAAAAAAGATAGATACCCCAATCTTTTTTCTTATGCTTTAAGAATTAAGAAAGATTCTTTTATAAATCTTGAGATTGAAAGATGTATTGACGATGAAGGTAATGTTAAGGACGATGCTTCACCAGAATTAAAATCAATTAGAAGAAAATTAAGGGATTTAAGAGAAAAAATTATTGAAAAACTTGAGGACCTTTTTACTCTTTCAGTTTATAAAAATATGATAGCAGAACCAATCGTAACAGTTAGGAATGGAAGATATGTAGTTCCAATTAAAAAAGAGTATTCATCATATTTTCCATCTATAGTTCAAGATACATCAAGTTCTGGAAGAACTCTTTTCGTCGAACCTCAATTCATTGTTCCAAAAAATAATGAATTGATTGAACTTAGAAGTAAAGAAGATGAAGAAGTGAAAAAAATTTTAACAAACTTGACGATAATTGTCTGGGAAAATTTTGATAATATTAAAAATAACCTTGAAATTATAGGAGAACTTGATTTTATTTTTGCAAAAGCAAGACTTGCTGATGATTGGTGTGCAACTGAACCTAAAATAATTGAGAGTAAATTTATAAATATAGTAGATGGAAAACATCCTCTCTTAAAAGGAGAAGTAGTTCCTATAACAATATTTCTTGGTGATAGATTTAAAATTCTTATAATCACTGGACCAAATACAGGCGGTAAGACTGTAACTTTGAAGACAATAGGACTTTTTGTATTAATGGCTCAATCAGGGTTGTTTGTTCCAGCAAAAATTTTCGAGACATTTGTTTTTGATAATATTCTTGCTGATATTGGAGAAGAGCAAAGTATTGAACAGAGTTTATCAACTTTTTCATCTCATATGAAACAAATTGTAAATATACTAAATAATTCAACAGATAATTCTCTTATTCTTCTTGATGAACTTGGCGCAGGAACAGATCCAGAAGAAGGTGCAAGTTTAGCACAATCAATTACAGAATATATTTATAATTTGGGCACTCTTTGTGCAATAGCAACTCATTATCCGAAATTAAAAGAGTATGCATATAAAACTGAAGGAGTTGAAAATTGTAGTGTTGGATTTGATATTGAAACACTTAAACCAACTTATAAACTCTTCATTGGAGTTCCAGGAGAAAGTCATGCTTTAACAATTGCATCACATCTTGGTTTGAAAGAAGAAATTATTAATAATGCAAAAACATTACTTGGTGAAGAACATAAAGAAAAAGAGTTTATCATTTCTAAAATGAAGACAGATCAATCAAAAATTGAACAGGATAAAAATAAAATTGAAGAAGAAAAGACATTGATTGTTAAAGAAAGAGAACAATTAGAGGAACTACTTAATGAACTTGAATCAAAAAGAAAAGAATATACTCTCCTTGCAAAAAAGAAAATGCAGGAAATAATTGAAGAGACAAAAAATAAAATGGATGAAATATTAAAAAATCTTCCAAAAGAAAGAAAAGAAATAATTGAAAAGAAGAAAGAACTTGAAGAAGAAATAGAAAAAATTGAGGAAGAGGTTCTTGAAGAAGAAGTAGGTAGGGTTTTTGTCCCTTATGATGAAATTGAAGTTGGAGATTTAGTTTATATTGATAAATTTGGAAAACAGGGAATTGTATTAAAAAAAGAAGAAGAGGGTAAAAAAATACAGGTGCAAATTGGAACTATGAGGGTTATTCTTCCCTATATAGAAATTACAAGAAAAATGAATGGAACTTTTGAGATTGGAAAAGAAGGAGAGGTAATTCTTCCAGAAAAAGATATGCCACCTATGAAAATAGAATTACATGGAAAAAGTGTTGATGAAGCAATTGCTAAACTCGATAAATATATTGATAGCGCTGTTCTTGTTTCATATCCATTCATTTATATTTACCATGGAGTTGGTTCTGGAATATTGAAAAAAGCAATTCACGAATTTTTAAAAAATCATCCTCACGTTGAAAGGTTTTCTCTTGATCCAGAAAATGTTGGTGTAACAATTGTTTTCCTCAAATAGAAAATGTTACTTTGGTGTCTGACACCATATTAACATGTTTAGAAGAGGATGTGGGGGGTGAGACCTTTGAACTCTTTAATGATTGTGTTAATTTTAAATTTTAATTCTGAAAGATAAAAGTCACTTTCACTTTTTAAAAATTCATTGTAAAGACCAAGTTTAAATGAAACTTCTTTTATTCTTCTCATAAATCTAAAATAACTCAATTTATCAAAAAATATTTCTCTTGTTCCAGCATCGTAAATTAGTTTTACTATTTTGTAAATTTCTTCATATGAATCTGAAATTCTAGGAAGAATTGGACCAAAAAATGCATAAGTTTTTATTTTCTCTTTATTTAAAACCTCAAGTGCTTTTAATCTATTGTAAGTAGGAGATGCGCCTTTTTCGAAAATTTTTCTTTTTTCTTCATCAAGAATTGTAATTGTAAATCCAATAGTTTTATCTTTTAATTCTTTTAAAATATCAAGATCTCTTAAAACAAGATCCCCTTTTGTTTGTATTGTTATACTAAATTTTTTGTCAAAAAGAGAGTTTTCTTCTAACAAGAAAACTTTTAAAACACCTCTTGATAACTGATATTTTTCTTCAATCTCTTGATATGGGTCTGTCATTGAAGAGATATAAACCTCAATTTTATTTTTATTTCTTAACTCTTTTTTTAAATTTTCAACTGAATTAACTCTAACATCAACAAAACTTCCCCAAGCCTCTTCCTTATGATGCCACTTCTGCATAATAAAAGATGCATAACAATATAAGCAACCATTAAGGCAACCAAGATATGGGTTTATGCAATATTGTGATATTTTAGATTTTTGAAGAGTCTTTTTAACTTTAACCTCTTGAATTTTAAACATTTTTTATAAGTTTAAAAAACTTTTGTGCATTTTTTAACATTGAGTGATCATTATTGAAAAAAGTATATATTTTATCTGGGTTTTTATTTTTAATAATTTCCACAATTTCTTCTAACTCATCATCTTGATAATCATATTGATACCAAGACTCTCTTCCATGGAATCTAAGGTAAATTTTTCCATTAATTTTAAATAATGCTTTTTGAAAATCTGGAGAATCAATTGATGAGATAAGCAAATTGTTTTTATTTCCAAACTCTTCAAGATCCAAATCAAACCACTTTTTATTTCTAAATTCAATTACAATTTTCTCTTTATCAAATTCACTAAAAAACTCTAATACCCTTTCCTTATTATCTGATCCAAAAGATGGAGGAAGTTGAAATAAGAAAAAATCAATAATACTTTCCATTGGCTTAAAAAGTTCAACAAATTTTTTAAAACTTATCTTAGCCTCTTCATTGAGTTTAAATTTATGTGTGATTAATCTATGAACTTTTATGCTCCATCTCAAATTTTTTCCTTTCTTACTCCAACTCTTAATTTGATTTTCAAAAGGAAATCTATAAAAAGATGCATTTAATTCAACTGCATTTAAATTTGAGTTTTCAATATACCAATCTAAATTCCCATTTTTATTCCAAGAATACATCCATCCAGATGTTCCAACAAAAATTTCCATTTTTTCCTCACTTTAATTATAAACTTTTAAATTGTTATAATAAATTTATAAAAATTTATAGGAGGTTTAAGATGAGTGAATTTTAAGGTGGATTTAATGATAGGAAGGAAATTTTAAAAGATATCATAAGAAGAATTCATAGGGGAGAAGATCCTGAAAAAGTAAAAAGCGATTTCAAAGAACTTTTAAAAACTGTTGAGGCAGATGAAATTGCAAAAATTGAAGAGGAATTAATTAAAGAGGGAATGGATAGAAATGAGATTCAAAAACTTTGTGAGGTTCACCTTCTTGTTTTTAAGGAGAGTTTAAATAAAAAAGAAGAAATTAATAAGAAAAATCCTGTTTCAATTTTGATAAAAGAACATGAAATCATTTTGAAATTGAATAGTGAGTTAAATGATATTCTTTCAAATATTAAAACTGAAGAAGATTTTGAGGAGATAGAAAAGAAAGTTGATGAGATTATAAATAATTTTAAAGAATCTGAAACTCACTATTTAAGAGAAGAAAATGCTCTTTTCCCAACTCTTGAAAAATATGGAGTTGTTGAGCCGCCAAAAATTATGTGGATGGAGCATGATAAGATTAGAGAGATAAAGAAAAATTTATTCGAGACCTATGAAAGAATAAAAATGATTTTTAATTCAGAAAACTTAGAAAAATTTAAAAATCTTTCTTTAGAACTTAATAACTTTTTAAATTCTCACTTTTTCAAAGAAAATAATATTCTCTTTCCAACAGCAAATAAAATTTTTAATGAGAGTGATTTTTTAAAGGTTAAAAAAGATTTTGATGAAATTGGATATCCATCTTTTCTTCCAGAAGAGTATAAAGAAAAATTATTAGAAGAGATAAAAGAAAAGAAAGAGATTAAAGATGAAATAGAACTTCCTACTGGCTCATTTAGTTTAGATGAACTTGAAGCAGTTTTAAACACTCTTCCAGTTGATATAACTTTTGTTGATAAAAATGATAAGGTGAAATATTTCAGTATGACAAAGGATAGAATTTTTGTAAGAACAAAAGCAGTTATTGGAAGGAGTGTTCAAAATTGTCATCCTCAAAAAAGTATTCACATAGTAAATAAAATCGTTGAGGAGTTTAAGAGTGGAAGAAGAGATTCTGCTGAATTTTGGATCAATTTAAATGGAAGATTAATTTATATTAGATATTTTGCAGTAAGAAAAGATGGTGAATATTTAGGTACAATTGAAGTAACTCAAGATATTACAGATATTAAAAAAATAGAAGGAGAAAAACGCCTCTTAGACTGGGAATAAAAAATTAAATAGATTCAAAATATTTTCTAATCCTTTTTGCCATAAGTAGTATTCTTTGTTCTAAGAATTTTTCATAGGGTAATTGCCAGAAATTAATAGGTAAATCGTATTTGTTCAATATAATTTCCATATTCTCATTATAATATCTTCTAATTAAATTTTCCCAAACCTCACCCGGAGGTTTATCACTAAATATTTTTATATTATCTTTAAATTCAATATAAATAAGATTTGCGACTTGATTGATATCTTTTTTATTTGTATAACCTAAATCTTTTAAATAATGTTTAGGGAAAATATGATGTAATTCAATTATTTTCTTCTTTTCTTTAATTAAGGGATTTAAATAATCTTATAATTTAACATCAGAAAATAAAATTTTTATATCCTCATAAATTAATGATGCTATATAAGTAACAAAAGAATATTGATTAGAAGAAGATGTTTTTAAATTTTCAGGAAGAGTTATATTCCAAAAGTCATTTGTTAAATTTTTTTCAAAAATCTCATTAAAATAATTAACAAAATTACCACTATTTTCAATATTTTTTAAATCTTCTTCAATTGTTGATTCAGGTGAGCCTGTATATCTTTTAGTTAATTGAGAGAAAATAAACCATTTCTTTATCAATCTTTCTAATAATTTATCATCAATTTTATACTCATATTTTCCTAATAGATATAGAGCATATGTAGTAAAGAAATTAATTTTGGAACTAATTAATGTAGAATTAATAAATTCAGCGCTATGTATCAATTTACTAAAATTATGCCAATTTGTGAGATTTAAAACTTTTTCAACTCCGTTTTTGAAAATTTCCAAATTTTTGATTCTAAGTTCATCTGATATCTCTTTCTTTTCTAAATCTCTCCCTTGTAATAAAAGAAATGTATATTTTAAAATTCCTCTTTTAAATGAATATCCTGTAATTGATCTTACCAAATGTGATGGATTTGGATTAATATTAATTAAATTAAATGATGTAGGTTTTTCTCCTAATGAAGGCTTAAATGATTCTTTACAAAATTGTTCTATTTTATCTCTTTCTTGAGGAGAATAAACTGATAATAAAGTTAAAATAAAATCAGATTCATTCAATTGCTAACCTTTACTATTTATTCTAATAAAAATATCAGAAACCTCCTCCAAATCTAAATCAGATTTTAATTTAATTACTGATAAAAAATAATCATTTATCCTCCTTATTTAGTTACATTGAATAATTTTATTACTATATGAC
>JBAMLT010000191.1:0-3936 GCA_039793425.1 Caldisericota bacterium | reverse complement strand
AATAGCTAAGGGATAAATAATTGAGAGAGTTTTTAACTTTAATTGGTTATAAAGTCGGTTATAGGTAAATAAAACTATGGGTGCAAGTTTCATTTTGAAACCTCTAATTCGCTAATATCAACTGGTTCCATATAATAAGCTAAGGGATTTTTGTGGTAATCAATTTTAACCTTCCATCCAAGCCAATACTTAGGTGCAAAAACAATATCTCTCTTTTTCATCATATAGCTTCCCCACCATGAAAAACTGCTTGGGCTTAAAATTGCAGCATCGCATAAAGTTATTATAGCAAAATCAGTTGCGTAATCATTCTTAGAGACTAATTTATTTTGAAGATAGCAAAATTCTTTTTCAACAAAATCAGGGTCATCACTCACAAAAACAAAGAAAGGTTTTTCTCTGTTTTCAAGGAACCATTTAATTAATCTATGGTAATATTCAACAGGAAGAACTGGATTGTGCCCAAAAACATAAAAATTTCTATAATCGCTTAATCTGATATGAACTGCTATTTTATAAAAATTTTCTATATGGCTTAGAAAATTTCTTGCTCGTTCTACGTGTTTATCTTTTATCTTAAGTTTTTTTATAACATCTTTGCTGAAGAAATCCTCGCTCTGAAAAAATCCTGTCTTAACAAGTATAATTTGTTTTAAAAAACCTTGAATATTCTTGAATGTGTTAGATTCCCTTCTATATTCTCCAAAATATTCATAATCTACTTCGATCGAACTTATAATTTTATTAGATGCCAACCAATATAAAAAAGGACGAATTACCTTGAAAAAAAGCCTCCATAGAATTTTTCTTTGTATACCCTTACCTAAATGAAACGCGATGAAATTTTCGTCTTTTACATCGAAGACTTCATATAATTCATCAAAGCCTATTCCAATAATTTTTTCGTTATCTCTTTTAATCGTTTCTAAAAACGCAAACTGGAAAAGTTGATTACCTAATCTACCTTCATTAAAAAATATTATCATATTTAAAACTCTCAAACACTTTTTCTGATATGGCAATATAATTAGAATATTGAAAATTTTCCATAATTGGACTGTATTTTTTCAGTTCCAATCCGTTAGGCATAATTTTAGCAATAACAAAACCTTTCTTCCCTAAGATATCATAAAAATCTCTCAGATAGGTTCTACTATCTACATTACATCCACCGTATTCAAACTGAATAAAATCTATAAAGTCAGAATTTAGATATTCGCCTAAGCCCTCTAACGCGAAAAGTTCATGCCCTTCTATATCAAGCTTTAAGAAATCAATATGCGATATTTGTTTTTGTGCTATATAATCTTCTAATCTTATAAGTTTAATAGTTTCTCTTTTATCAAGAACTAAATTATCTAACTCTCTTTTATAAATAGAAGCAAGTCCACTTCCTTCTTCGTCATAATAAATTTTTGTTTCGTGTTCTATATTTGAGACTCCAAAATTATTTATAATAACATTATCAAGATTGGAAAACTTCTTCAATAATGTAGAATAGCAATATTTTGTAGGTTCAAATATATGTAATTCAAAATCCAGCCTAAATTTCTGTGCGTAATTTATAAGCATTTCTGAGTATTTTCCAACATTCGCTCCAACATCAAAGATAACTCTGCGCCTATTATTGCAATTTTTCCAGTATCTAAACAAATTTTCAATAAATGTTTTTTCACCATTCCTTTGAAAGTCGGTATTATTATTATTTTCAAGTTTATTAAATATTTTCCACGCAAATATTTTAATTTTTCTTTTAATAAAAATTTCCTTTGTAAACATAATATCTCTCCTAAATTAATTTACCTTTGAATAAAGCTTTAATTGCAATCTTTATAGCTTTTAAAAATGTAATATTTGATTGTTGCCATTCTTTCGTTATCTTTTTTTGTATGCTTTTCCTAAATATTTCATCAATTTCTTCTGGATATATAAAAATTACATCTTCAAATATAATTACTTGTTTATCATCAGGAATAACATTGAGTATTTCTTTAATTGTTGGCCATTTTTTATAATCATGTGGTACTGGAGGTGGACAGAGAAATAGCCTCGCATCATCTATTAACAAACAGTAATTTTTGTTTTTTTGAAATATGATGTTCAGCTCATCAATAAGTGGGCATTCATCGTTTTCACCGTATGTTTCACCACCAGACCAATGCGCATCTAACCAAAACAAAATATCGTCTTCCTTTTCCAAAATTTCTTTCAAAACTTCTCTTGAATCACCACATATTAAATTTACATTAGGAAAATTTGACAAGCTCTTTGATGCTTTCTGAAAGATAACCTCAGATTTTTCAATTGTATAAACTTTCGAAAATACATTAGCCATCTTTTTAGCTGTCTCTCCCATTTATGTTCCTGTTTCTACAAAACAATTAAGCTTAAGCAAATTTTTCAGTAAAATTGCTTCTTCTAATGGTATCTCACATCTAACTATTCACATGCTTATGTCCTCCTAATATTTTTTTCTTAGCATGTACAAACCCGTACCAAATCCTTTTTCTTTATCATAGTTATCATATATCCTATTTCCATAGATGTATTTTTCTTCTATAATCTCAAAGTCCTTGAACATCTCAATTATTGTATCCCTTGTATAGGCTCTATGGGCATTAAAATAGATAGTATCACATCCATCTACAGGCAAGCTGACAAGGAATATTCCACCTTTCTTTAATACCCTTTTTATTTCTTTTATAGCCATAATATCTCCATCATGGTTTAGTTTATCTCCATACCTACCTAATCCTATATGCTCTATTACACATAAACTTGATACAATATCTATAGATTCATCTTCTAATTTTAAATCTGTTATGTCTCCTTTCAAAACTTTGAAATTATCCAAGTATATCTCTGGGGGTCTTATATCAATAAATATTACTGGGACAATTCTACTTATTATGCCTAAAGTTTTTACAGAACTGCCTATATCATATAACTCTTTAGGTTTAAGTTGTAAAATTTTTTCAACAAACCATATATCTTGATAAAAGTATGTATAATCTATAGGGGTATGTTCTAATTTATCATTAAGACAAGGATATAGCGTTTCTATTCCTATTCTAAATATCCTATTTCTATTTTTGGAAAGTTTTACTTTAAAAGATAAATAGTCTTTTGTAAAGTCTATTATTCTTATTAAGAAACTAATAAACTTTAAACGAATAAAATCTTGCGAAGCTTTATAAATACTATACATACCAATGACTATTGGTATATTACTTTTTATAAACTTTTTAATATTTCCCATTTATCACAACTCCTATCCTTATAATTGGAAAAAAAATTCCTTTTAACATCACAATAACATTTTTTCTTGTTGGCATATAAAAAAAATCCAATAAAAAGGTAGTTATAAAAAAAGAAATATAATTTGAAAATATTGCACCTTTTAAATTAAAATATGGTATTAACATGATATTTAAAAGTATATTTACAAATGAACCAACCGCCATAGTTACCAAGCTATAAAAAAACAAATTTTCACAAAGAATAAATAAACCACGAGCTACCCCCATATTAGTAAAAAATAATCGAAAAGCCATCAATGAAAGAATCGACCCCGCTTCTAAAAATTTGTCACCATATAAAAGCCTTATAATAAAATCAGCAAAGAAGAAAATAGGTACAGCTACTATTATAAAAAGAAAAAACATCAGAGAATAAAAGTATTGTAACCTTTCTAAATACTTATCGTAATTTAGTTCTCTTATAGAAATTATAGAAGGAGATAGTGATGATATCAATATCATAGGTATAAATCCCCAAAATTCCACCAAGCTCAAAGAAACAACATAAATTCCTAATTCTTTAAAGCTTAATAATTCCTTAATCAAAATTTGGTCAAATCTTGCTTGTACCATCAAGAGAATACTACTCAAAAGCAAAGGCCAACTATCTTTTAAAAGTATTTTTGCAGTATCTCTG